>JAACDH010000327.1 GCA_009936995.1 Rhodobacterales bacterium | reverse complement strand
CGCTGGCGCACAAGCACTAAACGCTCACCCGAAACGACTGATAGCCTGTATACTGGTCGGGGAGACGCGCTAATGCTTCTTATCCTCCCGCTTCGCCAGAGAAGTATGCTTGCCGTGGACGGAGCCCAAGGATGAAGACGGAGACTCTCACGACCTACATTGCGCTCAGCATGATCGGTACGGGCTGCGCTGGGCCTGTGTCGGGACCTGAAGATCCGACTCCAGAGACCGCGCCGGTGCTCTACATCGTGTCGATGATGCACGCTGAAGAGTCGATCGCGTTTCATCAGAACGAGGCGACCTACGAGAGACACGCTTCGGCCCTAGAGGAGCAGAGAGCCCTCTTCGCTAAGCACGGCGCACGCCTAGACTTCGGTCCCGATTGGACGTTCATCGAAGGCGTCAAGCGCTGGGACCCAACACAACTTACGGACCACCTCGCCGCCGGTCAGGGCCTACACACCCACGCCCACGAGACACAGTGGGACCTGGCTAACGTCAACGAGCGACTGGCGTCTGTGGGTGTCGAGGGCAACTCCATCGCCAACGGTGGCTTCCTCGAAGAGGGCCCCGACGGCTCGAACTGGATGGGCTACGTCTCCTCGCTGCAGGACAGCGCGGGCACTCCCCTGTTCTCAACAGCCATCGGATTCAAGAACCCTCAGACTCAGATCCCCGACACCAGTGCGACATGCTTCCGCCCCAGCGTCGATGGAGACTGGGACGTGCACGACCCCAACGGCCGGATGCTCTACCTCGGCAGCAACTCGTCGGGTGTGGCAGGTGAAGGCGCTCTGGACTTCGAGACGCTGCGCAGCTGGATGGACGACCGACTCGCAAACCTCGACCCCGACGCGATGAACACGCTGTACTGGCACGACAGCCTGCACATGTACGGCCAGGAGCAAGACGCTGCGGCCCGGCGTGCTCGCTGGGAGCAGGAGTTCGACGAATACCTAGACCCATTGGCCGACGCTGGCCTTATCCAGTGGGCTACCTTCCAGGAGATGGCGGCGGTCTGTGCAGACTAGATGGTGACTCGGGCGAGTCGGAACCAGCCGCGCACCGCGGGTCGTGGAAGTGAAGCCGCCTTTCCGTGTCCGCCCGAACCATCGCTCCAACGGGGCGCGACGCCGCCCGCCCACTCGCTACCCGTTGTTCCCCTAGGGACCTAACGGCGAGTCTGCGACTGGAGCGCTGGACTGCTCGCTCGCTGCCCGCTGGGACACGACGGTGTGCAGCGGACGGTTCTTGACCGTGGGGAGGGACTGACCGGCGCTCCAGGGCACAAGGGTTCCTTCGGAAAGGAGGCTGCTGTCGATCGTGAACTTCAGCCCCCATCGTCGCCTCGGGGGAGCGGAGCGGTGCGGAAGACCTCTTCGCCCCGGAGTCCATTGGCGACCGTGAACAGCACGACTGTGTCGCCCTCGCCGACGAACAGCTCGTGGGAGGCGCCATGGGAATCCTCGGCTTTGAGGTAAACGCGGGCGGTCGAGCCGCCAGCTTCCGTGTCGGCATCTCCACAGCAGGCCGCCGTAGCGTCCAGGGTGAACGAGAGCGGCGCGGCCTCCATCTCAAAAACGCGCCAGCGCAAGCCGAGCCAAGCTCAAGCCGCTCGTCGAACAAGCAGCCGCCGACGCCCGGGCCGCCGAAGAAGGCGCTAAGGCCGAGGCCGCTGCCAAGGCCGAAGAAGAAGCACAAGCCGCCGCTGAGCCCGTCGAATAGCAACTCGTAGGGGGCACGCGTACAAGAGTCGCCACGGTATCAAGGTGCCGCAGACACAGGTGCCTTGGCGATGGGAGGTACCTTGTCTGGACAGACGGGCGCCATAGCAGCGTCGTCCTCCAACATGATCTGCTGTGGTGGCCCCCAGTGGAGCGCCGCCTTGGGGGCCACAGCCTGGCCCATCACCACACCATCGGCATTCACCGCTTCCATCTCGACGTCGAGGCCTACAAGTCCTCGATCGACACCGTCAGGAGGCCCGTCTGGTCGCTCGAGGAACACCTCGAGACGGTCACCCGCCAACACCTCTAGCGGCAGACGCCAAAACAGGGCGCCGCTGAGCTGACACAGCCGGACGGTGAGCCAAAGCTCGCGAACGCGCTGATCTCGACTGGTAAACGCAAGCCTTGCGTCATCCGCGCCCACCCACACCGCATCTGCCTCAAGGGACGCGGCCTCTTCTCCGGCCCACGTCACGGCGTTCCATAGGCATCATAGCGGCATCCACATCACGCAACTCCCCAGCCCCTGAGCCCAGGTCTGAGCGTGGCACGCCCGGGCGTCTACCCGTATAGACATCCCAGCGAGGCAGAGGTTCCCGGCGCTAGCGCACACGCGGGCAGTGTAACCGCCCGTAATGGTTGCGCGACCTCATACGAGCGACTCGAAGGACAGTCTTTGGAGTCATCATGCGTCTACTGCCTCTCGCCGTTCTGTTTCTCGCTACCACGGCCGTCGCGTACCCACCCGCGACGCCCGAACCCGTCCCCCCCGAAATTGAGCTGACGAAAAAGAAGCCGCTGATCCAACGCGTCGACAACGTCACCACTACCATCGGTCCCCGAGTGCTCACCGACGACCTACACCCGATGTTCGGCGCACGCCTAGACCACGCCCTGAGCGACCGGTGGGCGGGCATCATCACCGCCGGAGTCATCGGTGATTTTGACGGCGTGGTGGGCGGTACCACGACGCTTGGTCTGGACGTTCACCCGTTTGGCGGCGGACTGACGGGCATCTACATGGGACCGAGGCTCACGGGTAACTTCCGCAACACGGGCACCCAACTCAACGCCAAGCTGCTGTGGGGGTACAACCAGACCATCAAACCCGGCTTGCTCATCGGTGCCGGCGTGGGACCGGGTATCCAGACCGATCTGGCCGAGGGATCCGCTATGTTGATACCGGCGGGTGAGATCCTGCTGTCACTCACGTTTTAGCCAGTTTGCGAAACCCACATCGCGGGGGTGACGGCCCCACACTGGCAGCGCCCGGCGATGGTCGCGTCCGCTGGAACGGCGGGCCCAGACATGGCCATCTACCTGAAACCGGAGACAGTACTAGAACCGGCTAATGGCGCCCACGTCGACCCCCGTGGCGTTGGGTGGCAGGTGCTCGACGGGGCAGTGTGGATCGGTGTCGTAGACGGTGAGCAACCGAAATGCCAGCCGGTGGTGCAGACGGTTCTTGCGGCCGGTATCCAGGGCCTCGTCCACCACCACAATTGGGGTACCGGGTTTCGCCACCCGTGCCATCTCTGCCAGCGCCCGCGACCCGCGTCGGGACCGACCCCAGAATCGCGTAAACCGAAGGAAGTCGAAAGTCGCCTCTCGGCGAGCTCCTGCTATAGGTCGTGGCCTCTGGAATCCGACCAACCGCGTCTTCTCCGGATGCAGCTCTTGGTTCGCCCGCCTGCAGCCATCGACGTACTCGACAGCCTCGAACGCTCCGCGCAACGCCAAGCACGAGGGCCACCATTGCCCCAACTCGCGTCTGCCTGAGCCGCACAGCGAGCGCTGCATTGGTGTGCATTCTGAGTACGCCACGAGCCCACCTCACCAGGGAGCGAGCTGCGCATACGGGAGGCGGGCCTGGGTCTGGAGGCGACCAGAACACCCTCGCGATCTTTAGCGCATTGGGAGCAAAGTGTGCCTGTCCGCCTCCCGGCTCTGTGCCGACTGTATTCCACCCCATCAACAGCTTGGGATCGACCGAACCACCGCTTGCTCGATGTATGGCTTCTTGCCGTGCGGACTCCGAACAAATTCTTGTTGCAACGTATGTTTCCAGCGACATGGAGTCGAAATAATCCTCGGGGCGAAAATCGAGCTCAAACCTAGGACGTCATTCATGTGCGCCTTCGTTGACTTGCGTCTGTCCGCTTCCATGTCACCGACCACATACCTCCGTTGCACCGCCGACGACACACCCATATTATCTTGACAAGACCCCCGACCATATGCTTTCGGAGACCACATTGATCCTCCACATTCCGCACGCCTCCACACGCATTCCCGATACCGTCCGTGACCAACTGCTGCTGAACGACGAAGCGCTCAAACGCGAACTAATCACCATGAGCGATGCGTACACGGACGAGCTGTTCGAGGCCGGCCCGGAGGATGCTGTCGTTCGGTATCCCGTAAGCCGTCTAGTGTTGGACCCCGAACGCTTTGAAACCGGCGACCCCATGGAAGCCAAAGGCATGGGGCTGATCTACACCCGCACGGCCGACGGTCGCAGACTGCGACATGTGCCCGATGCCAACACGCGGCAGGCGCTGATCGAGCGTTATTATCGTCCGCACCACCATACATTGGAAACCGTAGTGCGAGAGGCCCTCGAGCATCGTGGACAAGCATGGATCGTCGACGCGCATTCCTTTCCAGATACTCCCCTGCCTTACGAAGACGACACGCTTCGGCCCGACCTCTGCATTGGCACGGATATGTTTCACACGCCAGCAGATCTCGTAGACCGATTGGTGACGCGCTGTCGTGAGCTGGGCTGGACCGTAGCCATCAATCGTCCCTTTGCAGGATCACTCGTCCCCCTCTGTTTCTACCAGACCGATCAGCGTGTGCGTTCCATCATGTTTGAAATCAATCGAAAGCACTACATGAACAGCCACACAGGCGCCAAGAACACCTCGTACTCGGAGTGCAAACGACGCGTCAACGCCCTTCTCAATGTGATACGTTCCTCGGAAGCGCACAAACACTGAACGCCCATCCGAAACGACCCAAAGCCTGTATACTGGTGGGGTAGAAGCGCTTATGCTTCTAATCCTCCCAAATACGAGACGATCAAAAACCTCGCCCCCCATCGGCAGAGCAGCATGACCACTCGCTTCTTTGAAGAAATTCCAGGGTTCTCCACATTCAACGACCTGGTCCTCGAGGCCCACTATCAGGAAGTTCCCGAGGACTGGTGGGTGCTCGTGACCGACGTGGTCGGCTCTACCGGTGCCATCGAGGCCGGACGGTACAAAGACGTCAACACCATCGGCGCAGCCACGCTCGTGGCCCTGCGCAACGCCATTCCGGATGTGCAGGTTCCGTTCGTCTTTGGTGGAGACGGAGCCAGTGCAGCATTCCCAGGGGAGTTCAAGGCGCAGGTCATCCGAGAGCTGAGTGCTCTGCGTGCCCTCTCCACAGAGCGATTCGGGTTGGAGCTTCGGGTGGGAATGGTTGCCGTCCGAGAGCTGCGAGAGCGGGGCATACCTGTGCTCGTGGCAAAGTATCTGCTCGAGCGCCGGTACCCGATGGCGCTGTTTCGAGGCGGAGCACTGAGCCTCGCCGACCAGCTCATCAAGACAGCCGGAGCGTCATACGAGGTTCCGACCGTCGCGGGGGCGGCGACAGACCTCCTCGCACTGTCCTGCCGCTGGAAGGAGATCGAGGCCTCCAGAGGGTGTGCACTGGCCATCCTCGCGATGGAGCCAACCGGAGACGGCGTGCTGATAGGACAGCTGCTGTCTGGGATCGACGCCATCCTTGACCCCGGCACCGATCAGGCCAACCCGGTCCGTGTTTCCAACATGGCGTATCGAAGCCTCGGGGACATGTGGACCCACGACGAGCGGTTCGGACAGAGCTTCACGGCTCGACTGCGACGGCGTATCGACACCTTGGCGGCCTATGTCCTCTTCAACCTGAAGCTCGGCAGGCTGTTGCCGTTCCTCAACCACTACGTCGACGCCACACCCGCACACACCGACTTCCGGAAGTTCGACGACATGCTTCGAATGGTGATTGACTGCACGCCCGAACAGACCGATCGCATCGAGGCGCTGTGCAAGGCTCTTCGAGTACACGATGGGCTCATATACGGACTCCACCGCAACCGAGCATCCCTGATGACCTGCTACGTGCCAGGCTTTGGAGATGGAGAGCATGTGCACTTCATCGATGGTTCCGACGGAGGGTATGCAATGGCAGCCAAGCAGCTGAAGGCGCAGCTCAAGTCGGAGCCTTCCACCTGGGACTCACCAACGGCAGCCGCATCAACCGACATCGACAGGACTGACTTTTGTGATGCACCGTACGATGGACGACCCACCGATATGACCGGCGCACCTCCTATCGCGCATGGTCGTGACCATTTGCCCAATGAACCGTAGAAAGACGGCGACCACCAACTTGCGGGCGCAGCACAGCCTTCCTGTCGCAGCAACGTGCCGGCTCGCTGACCAGCACCGTGGAGCATTCCACCGCAGATGCCGGAGGTGACCGCGGCAGGCCCGGTGAGGAGGAAGGAGGAGTAGAGCGCCGCTTTGCGGTCTTGGGCGCCAAACAGCGTGCCGCCCAACGCCAGTGCAGAGGAGGCGACGCATAAGCCGCTCCCCCACGTGGGCGGTGGTCTGGGCGCGCTTGTATCGGCGGTCGATGTCGTCGGAGGCCAGCCCATCGAGGGGCCCGGCGACAGCGGTGGAGGAGATCAGCAACAGACTGGAGAGGAGTGTTTGCATGCCTCTTGCCTAACGACCTGTTGCCCGGGCTTCGCTTACAGACGATCACAGGGGTCTTACGACGCTCGCCTTCCTGTTCGTCTCAGCGCTATCGGTGAGAGGAGTGTCGGGGAACGCCCGATGGCATGTTCAATCCCACGGATTCAGGTACGGCTACGCGGATGGGGTATGGCTGTTCTGCCCTATGAACGGCTCTCTCTCGTAGTCGGGGCCGCTCAAGAAAGAACCTGTTTTGCTGCGCAAGCCGAAGAATGGCTGTTGCCCCCGTGCTTGTACAATCACCTCTGCCTGTTCAGGATGAACTCGTTGATGAGGATGCTGGACGGCGTATTCGTCACGGATGGCGACTCGGCCCGCTGGGTGAGGGGGCCCCCACCGACCACCGAGGAGGTCCAACAACGCGTCACCCACATTGCGCGCACGGTAGAGCGCTGGCTAGACACCCAGGGCTACGGCGCTGACGAACCCTTCCAAGAGGACGCGGCTGCATCGACGCCCAGACGGGCTGCTCGTTCTCACCCTGCGAAAGCCCTACGCCAACGGCACCACCGACTTCATCTTCAGCGAGGTCGAATTGGCGCAGAAGTTGGCCGCCCTTGCACCACCCAACCGAAAGAACGGCGTGTCGTACCACGGGGTTCTTGCCCCGAGGCACCGCCTGCGGAACCAGGTGATTCCAGAGCCGCCCGAAACGGAGCGGAGAGAACGGCTGTGCAAGACACCTACGAAGG
>JAACDH010000326.1 GCA_009936995.1 Rhodobacterales bacterium | reverse complement strand
GATCGGTTAGCTCGTCAACGAGATAGCTTCCCTGCATGGGGTTCTCGTTACTGGTAAGCCCGAACTCCTTGTTGATGATCATCTGGATGGCCATCGCCCGACGCACGGACTCCTCGGTAGGCGGGGTAATCGCCTCGTCGTAGGCGTTGGTGTGCAGGCTGTTGCAGTTGTCGGTCAGCGCCAACAAGGCCTGCAAGGTCGTGCGGATGTCGTTGAATTGAATCTCGCGGGCGTGCAGCGACCGGCCAGACGTCTGGATGTGGTACTTCAGTTTTTGGCTACGGGCGTCGGCACCGTAGCGCTCGCGCATGGCCACGGCCCAGATACGACGGGCGACGCGACCGATCACCGTGTACTCAGCGTCTAGGCCATTACTAAAGAAGAACGACAGGTTTGGCGCGAACTTGTCGATGTCCATGCCGCGAGACAGGTAGTACTCAACGAAGGTGAATCCGTTGGACAGCGTCAACGCCAGCTGAGTGATGGGGTTGGCGCCCGCTTCGGCGATATGGTAGCCGCTGATGCTCACCGAATAGAAGTTCCGAACCTGCTTCTCAATGAAGTATTCCTGAATATCTCCCATCATCCGCAGCGCGAATTCGGTGGAGAAGATGCAGGTGTTCTGGGCCTGGTCCTCTTTGAGAATGTCGGCCTGAACGGTGCCGCGAACCGAGCTTAGGGTTCGCTGAACCAACTCGGCGTCCTCTTGGGCGTTGGGTGCGCGGTGGTTAGCCTCGCTGAATTGATCGCGCTGTTGATCGATGGCGGCGTTCAGGTACATGGCCATAAGCATAGGTGCAGGACCATTAATCGTCATCGATACCGAGGTGGTCTTGGCGCACAGATCGAAGCCGCTGTACAAGATCTTCAGGTCGTCGAGGTGGGGCACGCTCACGCCGCTGACGCCCACTTTTCCGAAGATATCGGGTCGTTCGTGAGGGTCTTCGCCGTAAAGAGTGACGGAGTCGAAGGCCGTGGAGAGTCGGTGAGCTGTCTCGCCCTTGCACAAGTAGTGGAAGCGCTCGTTGGTCTTGGCCGGACCGCCCTCGCCCGCAAACATCCGCTTGGGATCTTCGCCGACGCGCTTGAGCGGGAACACGCCCGACGTGTACGGAAACTCGCCAGGCACGCCTTCTCGCCAACCAAAGCGAACAATAGCGCCGCTCTCGTCGATATTGGGCAGGGCCACCCGAGGCACTTTGTTCTGCGCCAGGGTCGTTCGATACATGGGCTGATGGATGTCGCGCCCACGGACCGTGTAGACGAAAGTGTCGGCTGTGTAACGCTTCACCCGATCGGACCAGTCGGCGACGTAGTCTCGTACGCCGGGTTCGACCAAATCGCGGGCGTCGGTCAGCTGAGCCTCGAGCACGGACTCCGCCGCGGTACCTCTTACGTCCTCGAGGATGGCTTCAAGGCGCTCGACCCGACGTGCAGCCGCGGCCTGGTCGACACCGAGCTGGAGATAGCTGCGGATGGTGTTCGAAATCTCGGAGAGGTAGCGCTGGCGGTCGGCGGGAATGGTGGCCCGGCGAGCGGGTGAGAACATCTCGTCGGGTTTGTCGAACTTGGACACCAAGTGGCCATTGTACCGCGTATTGATGCGGTCAAGCAGCCCCAAGTAGAGCGCCGTGACACCCGGATCCGAGAATCGACTGGCCACGGTTCCGTAGACGGCAAGTTCGTTATCAGCGACGTCGAACTTCAAGCTGTTGCGACGGACCTGCTTGCGAACATCGCGCAGGGCATCCATGCCACCGCGCTTCTCAAACTTGTTGATAGCGATGAGATCGGCGTAGTCCAGCATGTCGATCTTCTCGAGCTGACTGGGTGCGCCAAACTCGGGTGTCATCAGATACAGGCTGACGCCGGCCACGCTGACCACATCAGCGTCGCCCTGGCCGATGCCGCTAGTCTCGACGATGACCAGGTCAAACGCCGCCGCTTTACAGATCGCCACGGCCTCTTTGATGGCCCCAGAGAGCTCGCCCTTCCGGTCGCGTGTGGCCAAAGAGCGCATGTACACGTGGTCGGGACGGATGGCGTTCATTCGAATCCGATCGCCGAGAAGTGCGCCGCCAGAGCGCTTGCGGGTTGGATCGACCGAGAGCACCGCCACGCGAGTGTCTGGAAAGTCCATGAGCCAACGGCGCAACAGCTCGTCGGTGAGCGAGGATTTGCCAGCGCCGCCGGTTCCAGTAATCCCGAGAACTGGAATTTCCCGACCTGAAATACCATTCTCAAGAGCGGCTCGCGTGTCGGCGTCGAGACCATTGTCGCGACCCGCCACGTCGTGCTCGGCCAGGGTAATCATACGAGCGATGGCGCCGTCTTTGCCCGACTTCACGTCGTCGATGCTGACCGGCGAGACGTCAGCGGGATCGAAGTCCGAGCGCTGAAGCATGTCATTTATAATACCTTGCAGCCCCAGCTTTCGTCCGTCTTCTGGGGAATAGATGCGGTCTACACCGCTGGACTCCAGATCGCGGATCTCGTCCGGGACAATGACGCCACCACCCCCGCCAAAGATGCGAATGTGCTGCGCGCCGGCCTCGTCGAGCAGCTGTCGCATGTACTTGAAGTACTCGACATGGCCACCCTGATACGACGAGATGGCGATACCCTGCGCGTCTTCTTGAATGGCGGCAGTGACCACGTCGCCCACGGTGCGATTGTGACCCAAGTGGATGACTTCGGCACCACTGGACTGGAGAATCCGCCGCATGATGTTGATGGCTGCGTCGTGCCCATCGAACAGGCTCGCTGCAGTGACCATACGAATGGGGTGCTTAGCGGTGTAGGGCTTGTCCATCAGGGTCTCCGGGCGGTCGATTTGGATAACGCCCTTGGCACACATGCGCAGCGCTCGCTAGACTGTGGTCCTGCCCCTCCGCCTCTTCTTCCTCCCCGGAATCCCTATGCGACGCCTCGTCACCTTCGTTGTGATCACCATCGGAACCGCCATCGCTTCCCTACATTGGCTACACAATGGCGACCTCATGGAGGCTGTCGTGCCTGTTATCGCCGAATGGGACGCCGATTTGTTGGCGCGAAATGCCGGCCTCGAAGATCCGCCCGCCGAGCCAAAAGACACCGACGAGGAATAGCGACGTGGCCTCAGGTCGGCTACAGGCGGATCGAACGCCCCTCTGACCCCGTAGTCACTTATGCCCGCTCTGGTTCTGCTCGCCCTCTTGGGCTGCCGCGAAACGCTATACTCACCCGTCGATGCGCCCGCGGAAAACCCCAGCAAGGACTACGGCGAGCTGCTCAGCCGTGTGGTCGGTAGCGACGGTATGGTCAACTACGACGCGCTTGAAGCGGACCGCGAAGCCCTAGACAACTACGTCGCCTGGCTCCAGGTTGAAGAAGCGTGGAAGGGCAGTCGCCCCACCGAGCGCCCCGCCGAATGGGTGAATGCCTACAACGCCTTGGTCCTTTTTCAAGTCCTCGAACGCAAGCGACCCGAGTCCGTCCTCGACGTCAGAGGCTTCTTGCCCATCGACGGGGCCAAGTTTTTTTACGGCACCCAGTTCGCGGTCAACAACGGCGAATACCTGTCACTATCCGAGATCGAACACGAGCGGGTTCGGCAAGCCGAGCTGGACTTCCGAGTCCATGCCGTCCTGAACTGTGCCTCCAAGTCGTGTCCACCGCTGCGCGCCAAGCTGTACACCCACAGGGGCTTTCCGCAGCAACTCCGCGAGCAATTTGGCGCCTGGGCCGACGATCCCCGGGGTCTTTATTTCGAGAATGAAGAGGTGGTATTTAATCCCATATTCGATTGGTACGCCCGTGACTTTGAGTTCTTCTCCGGGGGCCAGGACCTCTGTGAAATCACGTCAAAGTACGCCAGCGGTAAACGCGCCCGCGAACTAAAGAAGATGTCTGAAGCTGGATGCCCTCATCGCTTCTTCGAATACGATTGGTCGCTGAACGACGCAAGCGCCCCCTGATGCCGGTCGTCCGCATCTGGTAGCCTACCCCCGATGGCGAATGGCCCTACTGGACGACGCGTAAAAGAGCCCATCGCGGACCTCGTAGAGTGGGTTCACGAAGGTATCTCCCACACCCTTGTGGTCTTCCACGAGGACTTCCGCGACGATGACGCTTTCGGTAGCGGCATTGCACCAATCCGAGATTTCCTAGATAAACCCTGCGTAATGGGGATCACAGGGCTAGCCGAACAGCCCAGCGCACCCGGTGTATTCGCCTACAAGACCGGCGTGGTCCGCACCGTTCGCGAGCTGATCAGCATCATGGCAGATGGGGACGGCGCCGGGTGGAAAGCGTCCTTGGAGCTGTTTCATCGCGCCGGACGCGCGCTTCTCGACGCCGCCGAGGCCGGAACCGTCTCGGGCATTACCAACCACGGGTCCCTCTCTCCCTGGCGATTGGTGGTCAACGCCAAAGGCGGCGTCGAAGTCATTGGCTACGGACTGCCGGCCCTCGACGTCGTCGACTGGGTCCGCGAGCCCGTTCCAGATATGCGGCCCGCCGTCGGCACAGTCCGATACTTGGCACCCGAGCGATGCGAAGGCAACGCCGAGGACATCAGCACCGACCTGTTTGTGCTCGCCCTGATCTGCGCCGAGCTCGCCACCGGAAAGCCTGTATACGGCGGAACCGCCAAAACTGTCGCCGGTGACGCCTCCGAGGGCATCGCCGAGAGCCTGCTCAAAGCTCCCCCCAATATCCAGGCGCTCTTCGGGCGCGCCCTCAAGCCTTGGCCCAACGAACGTTGGTCCGACACCGGAGACCTGCTCAGTCAGGTACAAGGTGTGGCCGACGACCTCGACGGCCTCGACCTCGCCGCGGTGTACGCCGAGTGCCTCGACTACGACAGCGATGTCGAGATAAAGCTACCCAAAGACTGGTCTATTCAAGGACTCTCCGGTGCCTCGGAGTCCGCGTCCGACGACGAAGACATCGACGCCCTCTGTGAGCGTATCTTCGCCGAAGCTCCAAAGGTCGGTAAACAAGTCGACGCAAGCGGGTCCTGGCTCGACAGTGCCATCGAGGCATTAGACGCGTCAAATACTGACGTCAAGACGCTCATCGCCGAAACCAACGGCCTCGCCAATCTTGGCGCCGACGCCGCCGATCGCGCTGACGCAATCGCCAACGAAGCGGAAGAAGCCGCCACCCTCGACCAGGCCCAGGCGCTGTGGGACGAGGTCGAGGAGCTGTCCGCCCGCGCAGGAAAGATCGACGCCGAGATCCGCGGACTGATTTCCAAGGGGCTCGCCGTTCAAGACGCCGCAGCGGTAGAGGCCCTGCGTGTAGCAGCCGAGGAAGAAGCCGACCGCATCGCCGCTGAGGAAGCGCAAGGGGCAGCTGAAGAAGAGGCCAAGCGGATCGCAGCTGAAGAAGAGACGGCTAGGCTCGCCGCAGAAGAGGCCTCGCGAATCGCAGAAGAAGCACGAATCGCTGCCGAGCAAGAAGCAGCACGAATCGCCGCAGAGGAAGAGGAAGCAGCGCGAATCGCCGCCGAAGAGGCCGCCAAAGCTGCCGAGGAAGAAGCACGAATCGCCGCAGAGGAAGAAGAAGCACGAATCGCCGCAGAGGAAGAAGCGGCAAGAATCGCTGACGAAGAGGAAGCAGCGCGAATCGCTGCAGAAGAAGCCCGAATCGCCGCAGAGGAAGAAGCGGCACGAATCGCTGAAGAAGAGGAAGCAGCGCGAATCGCCGCAGAGGAAGAGGCCCGAATCGCCGCCGAAGAAGAAGCAGCACGAATCGCCGCAGAGGAAGAAGAGGAAGCAGCGCGAATCGCTGCCGAGGAAGAAGCAGCGCGAATCGCAGCCGAAGAGGCCGCCCAAGCTGCCGAGGAAGAAGCAGCGCGAATCGCTGCTGAAGAAGAAGCAGCACGAATCGCCGCAGAGGAAGAAGAGGAAGCAGCG
>JAACDH010000325.1 GCA_009936995.1 Rhodobacterales bacterium | reverse complement strand
TTTCGATCAACGGAACGCCGGTAGACATCTGGGGTGAGTGGCTGGCTCGCGCCGAAGACCTTCAAGACGACGCCGTGCACTTCGAGATCACCCGAGGCGGTTCACCGCTCAAACTCGATCTGCCCACTGGCTCCGTTCAGTACGGTATCGATGGTAGGGTCGATGAGTTTCGCGTCGGTATGACGCATCAAATCGCCAGTACCCGGGTTGGGATCGACGTTTCGAATTCTCCGGCGGGACGCGCGGGCCTGCGGATTGGCGACCTCATCCGCACGGTCGATGGTGACGACGTCACCGACTGGAATCAACTTCACGCTGCTCTGGGCGCGGACGGAAGCCACGAACTAGCCGTAGACCGCTTGGTGGACGATCAGGTCGTTCAAGTCCAGGCCACGTTGGCCATGTCCGAGTGGTCCCGCGATGCATCTGACCCCATGGTCGATGATTGGGGCATGGTTCCCATTCAGGTGTACATCGATCGCGTGAAGGATGACAGCGCTGCATCGGCTGCCGGTATACTGCCGAATGATAGGATGTACGCCGTCGATGGGCAGTTGGTGCGCTCCTGGTCCGAAGTTACCTGGTTGGTTGCAGCCACCGTTAGTCACGAGGGTCCAAATGCTACGCCTCGCGAGCTTACCCTCGAGATTGTCCGGGACGGAGAGCACATCGAGCGTCGGTTTACGCCCACGCTAGAGCGGGACGTCTACAACGGTGAGCCGCGATGGCGTCCGCTGATGGGGGTGTTCGCCTATCAAGCATCTTGGAGCTATGGTGACACCCAGTTCAAGTCATATGGGCCGGTTGCGGCCAGTTATTTAGCCCTCGAAGAGAGCGGAAAGGCCATCCGGCGTATCTTCATCACGTTGGGATACCTTGCTACTCGCGACCTCTCGGCAGACGAGAGCGTCGGTGGTCCCATCCGCATCATGCAGGTTGCGGGGCAGGTCGCCGAGGCCGGCTTCTTGCCGTGGGCAAAGACGATGGCGTTGATCAGCTTCAGCCTAGGCATCGTGAACCTCTTGCCCGTGCCGATTCTCGACGGCGGTCAGATTCTCTTCTTAAGCCTCGAGTCCATTCGTGGACGGCCGCTTTCGCTGGCGGTACGCGAGCGTATTCAGATGGTCAGTATTTTGGGGATGGCCATGATCATGATTCTGGTATTTGCACTGGATATCTCTCGCCTATTCGAGACAGGAGGCTGACCCATTGCGCGTGATCTCAGTCGATACGGCAGGCCCCATTGTAGGGGTTGGCCTTTGGTGTAACGAGACTGCAACCGTCCGTTATGAGCGGATCAAGCGCGGTGCGGAGGCTCGGTTAGTGCCGTGGGCGCTGGAGCTTTGCGCCGATGCTGGTATCGCCATGTCCGACCTGAACGGCGTGGCTGTCGCCCGCGGACCCGGCGCGTTTACCGGAATTCGGGTTGGAATGGCCACAGCGCTGGGTCTCGCCGCTGGATTGCGTATAGAAGTCGCGGCGCTTAGCTCCCTCCGCAGCCGCGCCCTTCGCCTCCAACACGTGCTTCCCGTGCTGTCGATGCTAGACGCGCGGAAGGGCCGTGTGTATGCATCGCTCTTCTTGGATGGCGTTCGCGTTCACGACGCGGCGGACGTGGATCCTGGTGTCGCGTTGTCTTGGCCAGAGGGGCCCTTTGTGGCCACAGGTGAGGGGGCTGTCGTCTACGCAGATGCCGTCGTTGCCGCGGGCGGGACCCTCGCAGAAGACGCAGAGAACCCCGCGGTTGGCGTCTTGGCCCAATTGGGGGCACAGGCATTTCGAGCGGGAGAGGGGCTTTCTCCCAGAAATGTTCAACCCGTCTACCTCCGAGAACCGGACGCGAAGCCGCCACAGAGATAGAAGCGTCCTTCGTTTCATGGAGGCGAACATGGCGGTAGTGGGACTGGCGGGCGCGACTGGCGCCTTAGGTAAGGAAATTCTCGGTATGCTCGACCGGGCCAAGTGGCGTCCGGAGCGTGTGGTGGCGATGGCTTCCGCGAGCACCGTGACCGCCTTTGTTCAATACGGCGACGAGAGCATTCCCGTAGAAGACGCCGTGCACGCAGACGTGGAGGACATGGATCTGGTGATCCTCGCGATTCCCAGTGAAGCCGCTCGGGTGATCGGCGAGCGCGCTGTCGAAGCGGGCATCCCCGTGGTCGATTGTTCGGGCGTGTTCGTCGACGACGGCGACGTGCCGCTGGTGGTGCCTTGGGTAAATCCCGAGGCGCTGATGCAGGCTAATCGTGGCGTTATCTGCGTTCCCACCGCTGCTGCGACGCTGCTCGCCTGTGCGCTTGGGCCTCTTCGTCGAGCAGGTCTCGAAGGTCCTGTGGATGCCACCCTACTGCTGCCGGCTTCAACCAGCGGAAGAGACGGAATTGATGAGCTATCCAAGCAGGTGGTCACGTTGTTCAACAGCGGTACACCGCCTCGCAAGGTGTTTCGCGATGGGCTCGCCTTCGACCTCATCCCCCAGAGTGGCGCGGCCGGCGAAGACGGATGGACTCAGTCTGAACGCACCACCGCGGCTCAGGCCCGTCTGGTCTCTGGCTGGTCTGAAGACGTTCGAGTCAGCCAGGTGATCGTGCCTGTGTTCTCGGGGATCTCCGCTGAAGTACGCCTGCATTCCCGTCGTAATGCCCCTGTCGAGCTCATTCGACAGATCTTGGTCGACGGTGGTGTTCGTGTCGAGGAAGACGACAACCCGCGAACCCTTCCCCGTCCTCGCCGGACCGAAGGTCAGCCGTTTCCGTTCGTTGGACGCCTTCGGCAAGACGACCGTGGAACGGTTTATCTATGGATGGCGATGGACAACCTCTCCGGTACCGCGTCAGTAGTCATCGCCTCCGCGGGTGCCTTGTTGCGTCAGTCCGAGCGGCGCTGACAGAAAGTCCGCGTCGGCTGACGGGCTTCTGTCTCGATGACATTTTGTCGAATTTCAGGTCGGGTCCAGGCTTCGACCTCCGAAGAACCTCGTGAATGATTACTTGTGACGGCGGCACGATTGTTGCTGTTTAGTGTGATGTATACCTGGAGCATATCGTGCTGACCTTTTGGTTCGCCCTTTCAACTGCATGGGCCCTTCCGCCTGACGCCACCCCGGCCCTCCTCGACGTAGGTGAGGGGATTGTTGGCGATCTGAACGTGTCCTATTGGGGCGATGTATTGGTGGGGGTTGCTCGTGGAGACGACAAGGCATTTCTAGTGAATGTCGAGGACTGGTCCACCCAACCGATCGACGCGCCGTGTGCCACTGTCACTTCTGTGGCTTTGGTGGATTTCGATTTTCCGAACTTGGCCGAAATTTGGGTCGGTTGCTCCGACGGGGTGGCGCACTCCTTCTTCTGGGACGGCGTGCGAGTCTCTCCCACGGTCATCGACGCGGTCAACTTGACCGCCGACGTGGGCGTCTCCATCGACGGCCTGTGGTACTCCGAGACGAACGGATATTTGTACGCCCTGTACGACGGCCCTTCGGGCGGCAACGAGATTCGGCGATTTGACTACATTACCGGTGAGGTCGACGCGTCCTTCATCATCACTACCGTGTGGACGAACTTCAGCGAAGGCCAGCTTTCCTGGGATGATGACACCCTGTTCCTGTACCACGAGGGCGACAACGTCACCCAGGTAGGCCTCACGGCCGGAACCGCCGTGGCGAGCTCACCGGGTGGCGTCGTCAGCTCTCTTAACGACATCTTCTTGAGCTACTCGGGCACGCTCTATGGCGTCAGCAAAGCCAACGACTCTCTTGTAGAGTACGACTCGATTCAGCGCGATTGGTTGCCCATCTTCACTGGGCTCAACAATCCACAGTGCGTGGTGGCCTCCTACGAGGAGGGCGAATGGTGGATGTCCATCACCGGAGAGGACGTCCGCACCTGGGAGACCGAAGTGGACTCCGGTTATCCGGTCTCGACAGTAGACGAGCCGTACTTTTTGGGCGGTGATAACAACGAAATTCGCGATGGCGTGGTGTACGACGCGTACTTCTACGGTGGTGGTTCTGGTGGGCGTCTGCACATCAACACGGCCAACCCTTGGGTCGAACCCGCCAGCGTGACGGTCACCCCCGACGCCACCTTCACCGAAGGTGAGACGGTCACCTTTGGCTTTACGGCCACCGAGCCGGGCTCCTGGATGGTCACGCTGGGTGGCGATCGCTACGGCCTCACGGACGGGGCCTTCTCCGACACCGACGCGGTCAACATCGCGTCGGGTACGGCCACTACGGTCGGCGAGATCATCACCACCGACCTCGTGGTCGGGGCGGACTGGCCCGAGGGCTCAACGTATCTGTACGTACTGCTCACGGGCGACGATGGGCAAACTGGTCACGCCCGAGGCGCCGTCTCGGTCGACAACCCGCCGGATCCTCCAGCGTTAACTTCGGCCAACATCAACTTTGCCGACGGTGGCCTGGTCCTGTCCTTTGATGGCATCAAGGACGAAGACCTCAGTCACTACGAAATTTACGTTACCACCTTGCCTTTCGACGGCTCAGACTACGCCACGGGTGGTCCTGCTTACGACGGCACCACCGACATCGAGGCCCCTTTGATCCAGGATGCCTATGGCGGAGAAAGCGTGAACTACGACATCCGACCGTTGGAGAACGGCGTGAGACATTATGTTGGCGTGCGCGCCATAGACGACGGAGGAAAAGTGGGCCCCATTAGCAACGTGATTAGCGACATCCCCCGACAGGTCTATTCGGCCGCAGAGCTCGCCGGAGAGAAGGGAGGGCCGGTGTGCTCCACCACGCCTAGCGCCGCCGGTTGGCTGGCCATCGGAATGGCCGGGCTGATGATCCGCCGACGCAACCTCGGAACTGCGGCGGCGGCTTTAATCTCCTTGGGGCTACTCGCCGCGCCCTCTGCACAGGCGGCCGAACTCGAAAAGGACCTCACGCCTCAACGGGGCGACATCGAGATTCGATACGGCGGCATGTACCTGACGGATCCCATTATCACTAGCGTCTACGACGAGACCGCATCCAACATCCTACAGCTCGAGTTCGGTCCCCAGCTGTACCAGATGTTCGAGGTCGACTTTGGGGTAGGGTTCTTCCAAGAGCTCGCCCACAAGGTAGACAGCACTGGGGCGGATAGCGACCAACGGGCCATGCTCACTTGGTGGCCGTCGTTGGCCCTAGACGGCACCTTTCGGCTCCACATTATCGATGAACAGCTGCTGGTACCGTATATACGCGGCGGCTTCGACTACGTGGTTTGGTCCGAGAAAACCGACAGCGCCGACGGATCTGGCAAAGAGGTCATTCGAGGAAGTAAGTTCGGAAATCACGCCGGAGTCGGATTGAATCTGCTACTCGATCCCTTCGCCAAGCGACGGGCCAGCCTGCTCGAAGCGCAGACCGGGATCAACGACACCTACCTCACATTCGAGTGGCGCCGGCAGCGTATAGACGACCGCAGGTTCCCTTGGGCCGTGCCGTCCAAGAACGTGAAGGGGCTCGACTTCTCGGGCAGCATGTTCACGATTGGCATCAAGCTCGACTACTAGCGTCGTGTCGCCCGTCCCGGATGCTCAGCGTTGGCGCCTCGACGTTGCATACGATGGCGGCGCTTTTTGTGGTTGGCAGATTCAACCTAACGGTCGTACGGTTCAGGGTGATCTAGAGCGTGCTGTCGAGCGTTTGATGGGCCATCCAGTGCGGGTTGCAGGGGCGGGTCGCACCGACTCTGGGGTACACGCTCGCCAGCAAGTGGCGAGCTTTGTCAGCGCCACCCAACGGGCCGAAGATGCCTTGTGCAAAGGTCTTAATGGGCTGTTGGGGGAAGATCTTTGTTGTCTATCCGCCCAATGGGTGCCCGCGTCGTTTGACCCTCGGCACAATCCTCATGTGAAGCGCTATGAGTACACTTGGTACGACCGACCCATGCGAAATCCGTTGGTTCGGCGCCACACGGTTTATTCTCGAGGTCGTTTAGACGCCGAGGCCATGAATCAAGCGGTCCAAGCGATGATCGGCACCCACAATTTCGCTAGTTTTCGGGCGGCAGGTTGCAGCTCAACCCATCCTGTCCGTACCCTCGTCAACGCCTCGGTGCTCCGCGACGGCGATCAGGTCCAACTCCAAGTGCAGGGCACGGGTTTTCTACGTCACATGATTCGCATTGTCGCGGGGTCCCTGCTGGAGGTCGGCAAGGGGAGGCGGTCTGTTGGGTGGTTCGTCGACGTGATCGCACAGCAGGATCGCGAAGCGGCTGGCCCGACAGCTCCCGCCCACGGACTCACGCTGGCGTGGATCACTTAC
>JAACDH010000324.1 GCA_009936995.1 Rhodobacterales bacterium | reverse complement strand
GCCAAGCGCGATACGCTGGCCCTGGCTCCAGGAGCCGCTTGGCAGCCCAAGCGGTGGTCCTTGGTCGGCTTCGCCGAGGTTGGACGGCAGTGGTCTGGTCCGGTCGTGGTGTTGGGCGGCCCGGGTGAGGAGGCGCTGGTGTCGGCCTTGGTGGCGCAGATCCCCGGTGCCATCGGAGTCTGTGAACGCGGCTTTCAGCGAACCCTCGACTGGCTCACGCGAACCCAAGTGATGGTGTCGGGAGACTCGGGCCTGAGGCATCTGGCCGGTGCCACTGGGGCCAAGGTGGTGGGGCTGTTCGGTCCGACGCATCCCGAGGATGGGTTTTGGGTGTACCCGGGTGAGCTGGTTCAGCGGGCGCTAGACTGTCGGCCGTGTACCCTTCACCGCGTAGAACGATGTCATTTGGGCCATCATCGCTGCATGAAGTTGTCCCCAGAACAGGTGCTGGAGGCCGTCCTCCGATGCGCTGGTTGATTCTCACCGACGACTACCCGCCACTGGACGGCGGGGTGGCCACTTGGACCCAAGGAGCGGCACGGGGCTTGGCCATGGCCGGTCACAAGGTCACCGTGCTTTGTCGTCATCATCCAGGGTTGACCCCGGATCCGTTGCTTGAAGTGGTCGGTGTGGGTGGCCCAAGCTTTGGAAAACGTGGCGCGTGGTGGCTTGCGCTGCGAAGTGGTCTGCGGCTGACGAACGTAGACGCGGTGCTCGCGAGCACTTGGAACGTAGCGACAGTGGTGGGACCGCTGCTGAAGCCCTTTGGCATCCCACTGCACGTCGTGGCGCATGGCTCCGACGTTACCAGAGTCCCCAAGAATCCAGCGCGTAGACAGAGGTTGTTTCGAGGGGCGAAGGTCTGGGCGGTCAGCCGTTTTTTGGTGGGTGAGCTCGCAGAAATAGGTGTCGATGCCCAGTGGATTCCCTCTCCGGTAGAGATCGCGCCGGTGGTCGGCGATCGGTCGGGGCCGTGGGGAGTGGTCGCGCGTGCCACGCCGCTCAAGGGCGTTGAGCGGGTGCTGCGGGTGATGGCCGCTGCCGACGTGCGGGGCGTTGTGGTTGGCGGTGGGCGAATGCTCCCATCGTGGAAACAACTGGCGGAGGATCTGGGCGTGAGCGTGAGCTTTTACGGAGCCGTGAGCCGTGAGCGTGTGCGTGAAATCCGTGAGGGATGGGCGCTGTCGATACTCACGCCTCATGCCGATACTGATGGTACAGGTAAAGAGGGGTTTGGACTCGTTTTATTGGAGTCGATTGCTCAAGGTGTTCCGGCTGTTGGGTGTGATCTTGGTGGCGTGACTGAGGCCGTTAGCCCTCACGGTTTGGTGCTCACGGACCCCGATGACGCCTCTGTATCTGCTGAGGAAATTCGAACGTGGCTCTCGGTGGATACCGGCCAACGGTCACGGCAGTGGCTCGCCGAGACGCACGGTGTTGAGCGATTGGTGCGGACGCTCATTCGCTAACGCTTAGGGTGTTTCGTCGTCTACGAGGACGGCGCCAGAGAGTGTGCCGTCTGGACGGATGGGCCAGCGACGCAGCTGTGGGCGTCCGGGGCTGACCGGACGGGCCTTAATCCACGGCACGGTCTGGTCGTTCATCCAGGCGGCGACGCACTCTCCAATGGCCAGGCTGCAGGTGACTCCGAAGCCCCCCAGGCCCGCGGCCCACCACAGGCCGGGCAACTCTGGATCGGCGCCCAGGAGGGGACGACGGTCCGGGGCGAAGGTCCGCAGGCCGGTCCAGCCGGTGTGCACGCGAACGTTGGATAGGACGGGCATATGATGCTCGATCTTGTGCAGCAGCAGGGCGCGAGGCTCGTTTTCAACGGGACCTCTTGAGCCCGGCCCCAGTGGTGGTGGGTCGATGGTTTCGTCGCACCCCGAGAGCATCCAACCTTCACCTTCGGGGCGTGCGTAGAGCCCCACATCGTCGATCCAGGTCCACGGCAGGTGGGGCGCGGACTGGGGATGGGTGGTGGTCTGAACCAGCGTCCGGCGCATGGGGATCAGCGGACGATGCAGTCCGGCTGACGCAGCCAAGTTGCCGCTCCATGCTCCCGCCGCGAGCACGACCTCGTCGGCGTATTCAGGTCCATTTAGGGTCTGCACGCCGACACATCGGCCACCCTTGATAAGCAGGGAGAGCACCGGTGTTTGGGTAGACAGTGTTGCGCCTTTGTCCCGTGCGCCCCGAAGCATGCCCCACACCAGCTGATGGGCGTCCGCGACCCGTTCCTGCGGCAAGTACCAGGCTCTTCGCAGGGCGCTGCCCGCCAAAACAGGGCTCACCGAAGCGGCGTCCTTCAGATCTTCGACTTGGATTCCATGGATTCGGCAGTGCGCTACGGCATCATTGAGGTGCCCCTCGTCATGGGCCAGGGCGAGGACCGCGCCCACCCCCCGCGAAGGAGAGATCTGGAAGGGGCCTGGGTTTGAGTCCAACGCGACTAAGCGCTCTACTGTGCGAATGGCCAGGGCACGTTCCCAGGGGTCTTCTCCCAAGCGTCGCACCATACCTGCATTTTGGGCGGAGGCTTCGGCGCCAGGCGTGTCTCCTTGCTCTAGGATTTGAACCTGACGTCGGCCCGCGAGATGAAAGGCCACGCTGGTGCCGGCCAGCCCCGCGCCCACGATGACCGTCTTCACGGAGAGGTCTCTAGGGTCACGTAGCGGTCGTCGGAGATCGTTTGTCTATGGCTGTTAAAGCACCAACTACGTGGACCATCCGGTGTAAGGGGGCGTGGGCAAGGGTCGGTGGCCCAACACCACACTCCGCCGCCTTGGACCCTGGTACAGCTGTGTGCCCGGCCCACCGCAATTTGTTCGGCAAAACCGATATTTGGCACGCGGTTTGCTTGGTTCAGCTGTCCATCTGTGTTGTCCCAGCAGCTGATGGACCCGCCGCGGTGACGCACGCATCCACCCGCGGCACGCACGGAAACTTCTGCCGCATCTTGAAGTCCGAGCAAACGTTTGGGGGCGATGCCCTTTACCCAAGCGGGCTCCTCGGCCTGACCCCTGCAGGTCACCGCGCCATTGCTGCTCGCCGCGCAGGTTAACGGACCGCTCGCCGAAAGGTCGGCAACCTGTATGACGCCATTGGCTGTTGGCACCGATATCCAGGCCATTTCGGAATCAAGTCCGAGTTGTTGGTCCTCGTTGTAGTCACAACAACTTACGATTCCGACGTCGTCGAGTTGGCAGCTGAAGTCTTTGCCGGTGACGATTTGAACCGGGCCCCCTGCATACGCTAGCGAGAGCGTGGCGATTAGGATTACCATTCTAACGCCATCCCCAAGCTGTCGACCAGGAAGGCCCAGCGGTCAGCCCACTCTTCCTTGGCCATGTTGACCGACTTTCCGGCACCATGTCCGGCCTTTACGTCGACGCGAAGCAGAATGGGTGCGGCACCCATCTGAGCGTGCTGGAGGGCTGCGGCGAACTTGTAGCTGTGCAACGGGACCACTCGGTCGTCGTGGTCTGCGGTGGTGATCAGCGTGGGTGGATACGCCTTCGGAACCGCGTTGTGGACGGGGGAATACGCCAGCAGGTAAGGGAACACCTGTGGGTCGTCCGACGTGCCGTAGTCGCTGGCCCAAGCCCAACCGATGGTGAATTTGTGGTACCGCAACATGTCGAGCACGCCCACGCCGGGGAGGGCGGCGCCAAACAGGTCCGGCCGCTGCAGCATCGTAGCGCCGACCAGCAGTCCACCATTGCTTCGCCCGTGAATCGCCAGCTTTTGGGGAGTTGTGTAGCCGCTGTGGATTAACCACTCGCCGACCGCGATGAAGTCGTCGAACACGTTCTGCTTCTTGTCGAGAGTGCCCGCTTTGTGCCAGTCCTGACCGTATTCTCCGCCGCCGCGCAGATTGGCCGAGGCGAACACGCCACCCATCTCCAGCCAGACGGAGATGGGGACTGAGAAGGCGGGTTGGATAGGGATGTTAAAGCCGCCATAGCCGTACAGCAGGGTTGGATTTGTGCCGTCAAGCACCAGTCCCTTCCGGTGGGTGAGGAACACGGGCACCTCGGTTCCGGCCGGGCTCTTGACGAAGACCTGCTCGGTTTCGTAGTCGCTTCCAGAGAAATCGACGTCCGGTGCCCGAAACAGCTCCGTCTCTAAAGTGGAGACGTCGGCCCGGTAGATCGTTCTGGGCTGGGTGAAGCTGGTGAAGCTGAAGAAGGTCTCGTCGCTGTCTGGACTGCCTTCAAATCCTCGGACTGAGCCCAAGCCAGGGAGGTCTAGTGCTCCGTGGTCAGTGCCGTCCGTGCCGTACAGATGCACGCTGCTGCGGCCGTGGTGCAGTCGCTGCGCAACCAGTCGGTCTCCAACATGACTGACGTGACGCAGGGTGTCTGCGTTCTGGGGGATCAGCTCGTTCCAGTGCTCCGGCTCGGGGTGTTGGAGGTCGACGGAGATGACTCGCCCCCGAGGTGCGTCGTGGTTGGTGAAGAACCACAGGGTGTCGCCTTCGCTTCCTACCAGTTGGTATTCGGCGTCGAGATTCATGTGCAGGTCGATCCACTCGCCGTTCTTTTCGAGGGAGCGGACGCGGATGCCGTTAACCTCAGCGCTTCCGACCCAGATGCCCACCGTGAGCCAGCGGCCGTCGTGGGTGGGCTCGGCGCCAAAACCCCACTGGGGCTCGTCCTGGTTGCTCATCACCAACACATCTTCGGCCTGGGAGGTGCCGATCCGGTGGAAGTACAAGCTCTGGTGATGCAGGGAGTCGGCTTCGTTCTTCGCGGGTTGGGGGTAGCGTCCGTACCAGAAACCGGAGTGGTCGGGGTGCCAGACAAGATCGGTGAATTTTGCCCACTCGAGGTGATCTTCGGCCAGGTCTTCGCCGGTCTCGAGGTCACGAACATGGACCGTACGCCAGTCGGATCCGGACGCTGAAACCGCATAGGCAAGGTACTTTCCGTCGCCAGACAGGCTGTGGTTCGCCAGGGAGGCCGTACCATCTTCGGAGAAGGAGTTGGGGTCGAGGAGGAGCTTGGGTTCGGCGTCGTAGGCGTTCGCGCGGAGGAGCACCGATTGATCTTGGAGGCCCGTGTTGTGGCTGTACAGGTACAAGCCGGCGCGCTGACTGGGCACACCGAAGCGCTCGAAATTCCACATGGTCTGGAGTCGATCCCGGATGGCGACGCGCTGTGGGACGGCGTCGAGGACAGAACGGGTGAGCGTGTTCTGTTCGTCGACCCAGGCCATCACCGCAGGTGCTTCGGCGTCTTCAAGACCGCGGTAGGGATCGGTCACCGAAGTTCCGTGGTAGTGGTCCACAACATCGCCGCGCTCGAAGGCGGGATAGGTAAACGCCGAGACGCTCGTTTGGGCGGCGATGGGCGTGCCCGTTGGCGCGTGGGCACAGGCGAGAAGTCCCCACAGGAGGACAGAGGGTGCGAGCTTCACGACAACTCCACGACACGGGAAGGCCTGCGAAGACCCGCAGGTGGTTTTGGTTGTATCGGGCCACGGCACCGGCTGTGCGCGCGCAGTCTATTCAGGTGATAAATGCGGCTCATGCCATGGCGGTTCGCGGACATTCAGTGACCCTCCCTGTGCAGGCTTCACAAGCGGGATTACGTCCCGATCAGGTGCTCGCTTTTTATGGACTCAGGCCACATGAAAATCTCGATCTTTTGGTCCTGTCCCATCGGAATACCGCGGCCTCAGTGGCCTTTCGGTTGGCCTTTTTGCGGTGGATCGCTCAAGGCGGTGGTGTCGTGTTGGCGAGGTCCAAGAAATACGCAGCCTCGGCGCTAGATTGGTGTCCGGGACGGTTTGAGCTCATCGTTGAGGCCCACGAGGTGGACTCTGTCCAGGCGGTCGAGCGCGGGGAGCCGCCCGAGCCGATGGCAACGCTCGAGCAAAGGGTCTTGGACGGCGCATGTGGCGTGGTGTGCAATTGTCCGGGCACACTTGACGTGCTTCAGGCGACGCACAGGCTTCCGCCGAGCATCGCGTTGCACAACGCCACCCACCTCAGCCGGGTGAGGGTACCCGCTGGACCCGGACAGGGCATCGGGTACGTGGGAAGCCTACTCAAAGCCAAGGACTCTGGGATCCTCGCGGATGTGGCGCAGCTCCTACGTCAACCCATTACCCTCATCGGACCGGAGGAGGACGAGGCGTTGATGCGTCGTTCCGATGGCTGGCTTCGTTTCCTTGGCCCCCTTGACCACGTCGCGGTGCCCTCCGCGTTGGTGGACTTTGCGGTGCTGCTCTTGCCTTTGGGCCGTGGGTTATTCGGCGAGCGACTCACGTCTCCGCTGAAGGTCTGGGACTACATGGCGACTGGTCGTCCCATTGTGGGCGCCAACACCGCCGCACTCCGAAGTGCCGCTGGCGACGCCTTCGAGCCCTACGAACCGGGTAATGCAGAGGACTTCGCCGCGGCGATACATCGTATTCAGACCGACGCAAAGCTTGTGAAGAGGCGGGTGACGGCTGCTGTTTTACGCACCTGGGACGACCGAGCTGCCGAGCTCGAGGACTTCGCAGACGAGGTGTGCCTGTGAAGGTGCTGTATGTGCTGCGGTACTATCCAACGTTGTCTGAGACCTTCGTGGCTGCCGAGATCGCCGGCTTACAGGAGCGCGGGCATCAGGTGGCGGTGTTGGCCATTGGCGAGCGAGCAGATGGGGTTTTCACGACGCCCCTGCCGGACGTCGAGGTATGGCGACCGCCCCGAGGTTTGGAGGCCATCGCCCTTGTCGGACCGTCTATGCGGGCGGCAATGACCCATCCGGGGACCTGGTCCTGGTTGCTTCGGCAGGGCAGGCGACGGAGCGCGGCCCGGGCGGCTTGGGGTGGCGAGCGAGCCCAAGCGTGGGGGGCTGAGCGGGTACACGCGCACTTTGCTGGAGAGGCTGCCGAGTGGGCGCGGCTAGTGGGTGATGTCGCCGGAATTCCATACTCAGTCACGGTGCATGCCGCGGATTTATTCAAGCCTCGAGCCAGCGTCGAACGTCTGGTCCAGACCGCGCGCCCCGTGTTGACCGTGTGCCAGCACCACTTGGAATGGATTGAACAGCGTTATAATGCCCATGCACGCCTGCTGCGGTGTGGGGTGGACCCCCGCCGATTCCCGCTCGCGGACCCGGGCCGAATGCGCCCACGATCCGCAGAAGAGGGGCCCCTCCGAGTAATTTGTGTGGCACGATACGCGCCAAAGAAGGGCATCGATACCCTTCTGGAGTCCTTGCAGGCCGCGACCCAACCGATGACCCTCCATCTGATCACCGACCGCCCACCTCGGACGCTCCCGCCCGGGGTTTGCGCCCAGACGCTTCCGCCGTCCGCAGTACCTCAAGCCTTAGCTGCGGCCGACGTGTTCGTGCTGCCGTGTCGGGTTGCGCCAGACGGCGACCGCGACGGTGTGCCCGTGGCGCTCATGGAGGCTATGGCCGCGGGACTTCCGGTCATCAGCACCCCCGTGTCCGGGGTCCCCGAATTGGTCGACGATACGGTCGGGTGGCTGACGCCGGCCAACGATGTCGTTGCGCTTGCTCAATTGCTCGACCAGGTGGCTCGCTCCCCCGAGCTTCGTGCGGCGAGGGGACTGGCAGGTCGAGAACGCGTGGCTCAGGGGTGGACCATCGACGGACAGGTTGACGGTCTACTGAAGCACTGGGGTGAAGCTTGAAGCGCGCGTTGGTTGCCTATGTCGACCGCGTTGGCAAAGGCGGCGACCACCTCCAGGGCGTGATCGCGGCCAGCGAAGCGGTGGCCGAACGCCCCTGGGACGTGGTTCATCTCGCGGGCCGTTTGGGGCGTGGACGCCTGGCCATCGCCGCTGAAGACTTTGGTATTACCGCGGCACTGAAGAAAGTGAAGGTCGATAATGTACGTGCAGTGGTTCGTATCGCCAAGGGCCAACCTCACCCAACCTCGGACCACAAAGGGCGTCGGAGCCGGGGCGCCTTCGATACACCGGTGGACATGGCCCGTCGTGTAGTCAGCGCTACGATTCGGGCCGGCAAAACACCGCCTCGAATCGGACTAGACCCGGCGTGTGGCACTGGCGCCTTCCTGGTCGCGATGCTCGAGGCCGGCGTGCCCGAGGTGTACGGGACCGACCTCGACCCGGTGGCCCTAGCCGTGGCCCAAGTGGCTGCCCCCAAGGCCCGCCTGTTGATAGACGACGGCCTAAAGCACGGCCCTGAAGTCGACATGCACTGTGGGAACCCACCGTTTGTTCCACCCGAACGCCAGAGCAAAGAGCTGCGTACGGAGCTGCGTCGGCGTTTCCCCTGGCTCCGTGGTCGCTTTGATCTGGTGATTCCATTTGCCGCGGCCGCAGCCGCCCGCGTGAAGTCAGGCGGCAGCATCGGCCTGGTTCTTCCCGCGCCAGCACTGGTTCAGCCCTATGGTGCTGTTCTTCGGCGCCGTTGGATTCAACGCCATCGTCTGGTCGATTTATCGGGACCACATCCATTCCCTGGAGCCAGCGTGAAAGTCATGCTGGTGGTGATGCAGATCGACGGTGGTCCTTCGCCCCTGCCGGCGTTTGGCATCTCTCCTGAAGAGCTGCTTCGCCTCGAGAACGTACCGTTGAATGCCGATCTTCGCCCGGGAGATGTGGATCTGGTCGAGCGGATTCGTCGTGACAGTGTGCCGCTGTCGTCTCTTTGCCTGGTCGACACGGGCCTGGTCGCTCACGGCCCCGATGGCGGAAAGGCACGTTTGCTGTACGATGAACCTGGTGAACGACGTGTTCCGTATGCAGACGCAAGAGGTTTCT
>JAACDH010000045.1 GCA_009936995.1 Rhodobacterales bacterium | reverse complement strand
GAGCGTGAAAGAACCGACTTTTTTGGGAAGCAGCATCATGTCGAAGAGCCTCCCCCCGGGGGCTGACGTTGAACGTGTTGGATTCGTTTTGAAATTTTTTTTGGGCGATACCGAGGTTTGTTCAACCCCCTCGGAGCCCAATGTACACCGTGCGGCGGCGATTTTGCATCAACGATGTGCCTAGTGTCGGAAGTGACGGGCTCCGGTGAAGACCATCGTGACGCCATACTTCTCTGCGGCCGCGATAGTTTCTTCATCGCGGATGCTTCCGCCGGGCTGAATGATGGCCGTCACGCCAGCCTCCGCGGCGGCCTCGATGCCATCGGCGAAGGGGAAGAATGCGTCACTGGCAAGAACACTCCCGGCGACCTCGCGGGTTGCCTTAGAGATGGCGAGTTTCACAGAATCGACCCGGCTCATTTGACCGGCACCCACCCCGTTTAGGGAGGCGCCGTTTTGGTCGGCACGAGCCAGGACAATTGCGTTGGATTTGACATTCCGGCATGCGGCCCAAGCGAAGCGCAGCGCGCGCTCCTCTTCTGCGGTCGGGGCGCGTCCGGTGGAGACGTTCCAGGTGATGTCGGTGCCGAGGTCCCAATCTTGGAGCAACCAGCCGCCTTGAACCCGACGGGCGTCTGTTCCCGGTGGCACGCCGTCGGACCAATCGGCGGGCAGCTGGATGACGCGTAGCTTCTTGCGGGGAGCGAGCTTCTCGAGGGCGTCGGCGGTGAATCCGGGGGCGACGACCACCTCGAAGAAGGTCTTGGACATCTTTAGGGTTCGCACGGTGTCGCCGTCGACCGTGTGATTGAATGCGACGATGCCACCGAATGCGCTGATGGGGTCGCCCGCGAGGGCCGCGGTGAACGCCTCGGGAAGTGTCTCGGCGACGGCACATCCGGCGGGGTTCATATGCTTGATGCTGGCGCAGGCCGGTCGCTTGTACTCGAACACAATTCGCACGGCGCCGTCGAGGTCAGCGATGTTGTTGAACGATAGCTGCTTGCCCTGATGTTGCACGGCGCGGGCCAAGCTTCGGCCTGTCATATCGGAGTCGGCGTAGAACGCTGCGAGCTGGTGAGGATTCTCGCCATAGCGACAGTCCTGCAGTTTGCGCAGTCCAAGGCCCATCTCCGCGCGGAGCTTACCGAAGCCCGCGTTGTGGGCCAGCCAACCGCTGATCACGGCGTCGTAACGGGCGGTGTGGCGAAAGGCTTTTACCGCTAGCTCTTGGCGCAGTTCGAAGGTGGTGCCACCGGCGGTGATGGCTTCGGCGACGCGTGCGTAGTCGATGGGGTCGGTGACGATGGTGACGTGCTTGTGGTTCTTGGCCGAGGCACGGACCATGGTGGGGCCGCCGATGTCGATGTTCTCGACAGCGGTCGCCAGGTCGGCGCCGCTGGTCGTCACAGATTCGAACGGGTACAAGTTGACCGCGACCACGTCGATCCAGGGAATGCTCAGCTCGGCCGCTTGGGCCGCATGCTTTTCGCGGTCACCCAAGATTCCGCCATGAATCTTGGGGTGCAGCGTCTTCACGCGACCATTCATGATCTCGCCGGCGCCAGTGTAGTCAGCCACTTTGGTGACCGGTAGGCCAGCTTGAGTGAGTACGCGACCGGTGCCGCCTGTAGACAGCAGGGTGTAGCCGGCCTCTACCAGCGTGCGTCCGAAGTCGGCCAGGCCGGTTTTGTCGGAAGTAGAGAGAAGAGCGTATTTCTGGGCCACCATCGCCTCCTAAGGCTCCAGGCTGGGGCCTGGCGCGGCAAGTAACTCGGCGACTCGAATCTTTCAGCAGAACGGCCCCCAAGCAAATGCAAAAATGCTTCTGCGAGAGGGCCGGCTTGGATTTTCTCAGATGTGGGACGAGGACTAAAGGTTGCGGAATGTTCCCAGCACGACGGTCTTGTCGTTGCCGCCCATGTTTGCGGTGAGGCCAACTTCGGGGCGCTTCGCCATTTGGTAGTCGCCGCAGAGTCCTTTCATCTGACGGAAGATCTCGAGGACTTGCTTCACGCCAGTCGCGCCGACCGGGTGGCCAAAGCCGACCAATCCGCCACCGGTGTTGACAGGTAAGTCGCCAGTGATGTCGGTGCGACCGTCGCGGACGAGCTGTGCGCCGGTTCCGTTGTCGGCGAAACCGAGGGCTTCGTACATCAGCAGCTCGGTGATGGTGAAGCAGTCGTGGACTTCGGCGACTTGGATGTCGCTCGTAGTGAGGCCCGTGTCGGCGTATAAACGTTGGGCCGCGGCCACAGTGGTGTTCATGCGCAGGGGATCATCGTCTACGTACAGGTTGCCGGTGGCGAACGACAGACCGGTGACCTCGATGGCGTCCGACTCGGACTTGCCGAGGCGCTTCAGGCCGGCTTCGCTGACCACGATCATCGCCGCACCGCCGTCGGACACCTGTGAGCAGTCGCTCATGCGCATGTACGGGCTGAATTCTTCGTTGGACAAGAAACATGGGTTTGCGCCGCCGCACTCGGTGGCGGTGGCGAGGTCCATCTTCACGGCGGTCATGTGGGCGAGTGGGTTCTTGTTGGCGTTGCCGTAGGCCTTGACCGAGACGCGGGCGAGATCTTCCCAGGAAAGGTCGTAGGCTTCGCGATACGCCTTGACGCGACGGGCGAAGACGGCGGGGAAGGTGAAGTCATCGAGCTGGCGTTCGCGGCGGTAGTGAGCTGCGCGTGCCAGGTAGTCCCCGCCGACACGGGCAGAGGCGGTGCTCTGAACTTCGGCGCCGACCGCCAACGCGACATCTGTGCCAGCTTGAATGGACTCCACAGCGCTGGCGAAGGCCAAGCCACCCGATGCGCAGGCCGCCTCGACGCGCATGACGGGTTTGTACAGGAGTCCGGGGTTGCTGCCAACGACCGCGGCGCCGAGGTGTCCTTGGTTGCTGAACAGCTCTCCGACGAAGTTGCCGATCCATGCTCGTTCGACCGCTTCGGCATCGACGCCCGTGGCCTCTAGCGCACCGTTGACCGCCTTCGAAATTGTGTCTTCGAGGGTAGGGTTCTCACGGGTGCCGAAGTCGGGGTGACGCTTCCAGATGAAATCGGGATGCTTCTTGCCGATAAACGGCGTGATGTGGCCTCCAAGAATGAAGGTCCGGCGTGCGAAAGCCATCTTTGGGCTCCTATTAAGGTTCGTCTACTCTGGCGGAGTGGCATTCTTAGCCTCTTCGTGTTCGACGAGCAGCTTTTCGACGTTCACAACCACCTGATTGATGATGCTGTCCTCCAGCCAATCTGGGCGTGCGTTCATTGCGTCAAGGAACGCTTGAACCTCTGCTTGGATGGGGGCCCACTCGTACTCGTCGGGGGTGCGACGCAGCGCGCGAAGATCGAGAATGATCTGCGCGAGGCTCTCGCCATGGGCCTTGGCGTCCTCGTCTTCCATGAGCATCAGCTGACGACGAGCGCCGGCGAGCGGGCCGCTGACTCGCCCCGCATAGACAGCGTCGGGCGTGCTGCGCGCTTTGAGCTGAGCAGCGGCGACGGGATTGGCACCCATGCGTTTCTGTATGGGGATCTGATCGCGGCGCGTGACCCGTAGTTTAGACGGGTCAGCGCTTTTTGTCCGGTTCATGCTGATGTGTTTGGGGTCGTTGACCACCGCGTTGCCATCAAAATCGAGCGGCGCGACGTTCGTGGGGTCGACTTCGAGCGATTCGCCGGTATCGGGGCGGGGCATAAGAATAAATGCCAGGCCGAGCCCGACGAAACCAGCTGTAATCAGCCACCATTGTTGTTGCATTTCTGAACCCTCGTGGACCGTCTAGACGTTCTACTAGCTCGGCATATTCGTCACTGCCGAATTGTGAATGTCAGCGAGCGTCACAAAAGTGACGTTTGGACCGTGGGCGCGATTCGATGCACCGCGCCAGAGAACCCCCGATCCGAGAATATTCCAGGTGCGCGGGGGATCGAAAATGCAGCTTGTAAGATCGCAATGCGTGGGCTGAATCGACGATGATCGGGGTTTGCTGGTGATCGTGCTGGTAGGGTGGCTTCGTTGGTCGCCCTGGCCATTACGACACCTCACTGCCGTTCCTCTGCAGTGAAGCGATCGGAGAATAGTTACTCATGAAGCCGCTGCTTAAGTGGGCGGGTGGAAAAGCTCGCCTCGCCCCCCAAATCGCCGATGCATTCCAAGGTCCTTGTGAAGGGACATTCTTTGAGCCCTTTGTGGGTTCTGCCGCCGTTTATCTGCACCTCCGATCTCGTGGTTTAGTCAAAAAAGCGGTGCTCTCCGACGCCAACGATAAGTTGGTTGAAGTTCACAGGGTCGTTCGTGACGATGTCGAGGGGCTGTTCGCAGCGCTCGACGACTTGCCCCAAGACGATTGGCGCGACCGATACTACGAGGTTCGCGAAACGTTCAACCAGGGCCCGTGCAAGGGCGCCGCTCACGCCGCTCGCTTTTTGTGGCTGAATCGCGCCGGTTTCAATGGGTTGTACCGCGAGAATAGAAAGGGAATTTACAACGTGCCGATCGGAAGCTACGCACGGCTCTCTATCCCGAAAGCCGACCACTTCCGCATCGTGTCCGAGCTTCTCCAAGACGCCGAGATCATCTGCGGCGACTTCCTCGAAGTCATCGATGCGGCGCGCGAAGACGATCACGTGTACTGCGACCCCCCCTATGTGCCGCTGACCAAGACCGCGTGCTTTACCGGCTACCACTCCTCCCCGTTTGGATTTGAGGAGCAAAGGGCCCTGGCACTCATGGCGCGAAAAGCGGCCTTCCGAGGTGCACGCGTCGTGCTCTCGAACCACGATTTACCGGTGGTGCGCAACGAGCTGTATCCGGCCGACAGCGGATTTAGGTACGTCGCGAAGCCACGTGTCGCCCGAGCGATCAGTCGCAATGCCGCCAGTCGCAAGAAAGTGGCCGAGGTCATCGCGGCCATCGGTCCGTTCGGCGAACAGGAAGTCGCCTAGGGGCCATTGCACCACTAGGGGCCGCCGCCAGTCAGGCCCCAAAACACATCGCGTTCGCCTTCTAGGGAGGAGGGGTGAAGGTGAGCTGGGTCGGAGTGTCCGGGGAGGGTGTTCCGACCGTCGAGTTGGTGACTTAGCTAGACGGAGCGGTCGGGGTGGTTAGGAGTTCTCATCCATTGAGCGTCCCGAGGCACCTACATGTCCAATCGTCCCCAAAAAAAGTCCCAAACCGGGGGCGGAAACACTAAGCTTCTTCTGGCAATTACGTTTTTTGGCGCAGCGATGTTTGCAGCCAGCGCGGGTGTCGTGGTCTGGTTGGTAAACCACGAAGATGGCGGAGAGGTAAACGAAGGCAGCTTTTTGCGTGTGCAGTTGGCTGGACCACTTTCCAACTCTCCACAGCAGCCCGGCTTTCTGATGGAGGCCGAGGACATGCCCCCCACCACCTCCGAGATCGCCGCCGCGATCCGAAAGGCCGCCGGCGATGAACGCATCGACGGCATGTACATCGGCTTCGACGGCGTTGCGGGCGGCTGGGGCTCATTCCAAGAAGTCCGCGGGGCCATTGACGCCTTCACCGAGGCTGGTAAGCCCTGTGTTGCGTACTCGGAAACCTGGGGGAATGGTAACTATTACCTCGCTTCAGGCTGCGATCAGATAGTCATGGCGCCCAGCGGCGTGTCCATGGTCATGGGGCTCTCCGCCAGCATTACCTATTATGCGGGCGCGTTCGAGAAAATGGGTGTCGACGCCGAGTTTCTCCACGTTGGAGACTTCAAGAGCGCCGTCGAGCCCTACGAGCGCAGCGGACCTTCTGAGTCAGCTAGCGAGGCCATGGACTACATGCTTGACGGTTTGTACGATCAGATGGTGAAGGGTATCGCAGATGGCCGTGGGCTCGAGATAGCGCAGGTTCACACGCTCATCGACCAGCCAGCGCTGTCCCCCATGGAGGCCCAAGAACGCGGGATGGTCGACGCTCTGGCGTATCCAGATGCCGTGTTGGCACGCGCTCACCGCCTCACCGAAGATGACTATCAGTCCGTGCTCAGTGAGCCCCTCCAAGAGATGGAACTCGAAGATATCGGCGAGCGCTACACCACGTTGAAGGAGTACCTGAAAGGCGTGCGGTCCGACAACGGCGGGTTCGATGATCAAATCGCCGTGGTTCACGCCGACGGCGCGATCACCTCCGGAGATGGTGGTGGCGGGCTGTTTGGGGGCGCTGCGCTTACCGATCGTGTGTTCCGCGATTGGATGATCGAGGCCCGAGAGAACGACGCCGTCAAGGCCGTCGTCGTCCGGGTCAACAGCCCTGGTGGCAGCGGTCTCGCGTCCGATATGATGTGGCGTGAAGTGCGCCGCACCCAATTGGCGGGCAAGCCTGTTGTGATTAGCATGGCGGACTACGCGGCCAGTGGAGGCTATTTCATCTCGGCTCCGGCCGACTGGATTGTGGCCCAGCCGGGTACGATCACCGGCTCCATTGGCGTTTTCGGCGGCAAGATGAACATAGCGGGCCTGTATGAGAAGGCCGGCCTGACCTCCCACGCCTACAAGCGCGGCGAAGAGTCGGACCTGTTCGCCGCCAATACGGGCTTCTCCGAGGGCGGGCGCGCCGCGTACCAGGGCTTCCTCGATGATTTCTATGAGGTCTTCCTGGGCAAGGTCGTCGACGGTCGCGGCATGGAGCGAGACGCCGTGCACAAGGTGGCTCAAGGTCGGGTCTGGACGGGAGAGCAGGCTTTGGGCCTCGGCCTGGTCGACGAACTGGGCGGACTCGACGTGGCGTTGGCCAAAGCCGCCGATCTCGCCAATGTTGACGAGTACGGCGTCACTCCGCTGCCCGAACAGAGGGATTTCTTCGAGGTTATACTCCAAGATCTTCAAGACGAGACCGTGTCTTCCGTTACGATCGACCTCGGAATTCCGTTTATCGATACGCAGGCCATCGCCGATCTAACGCTGCTCGATAGCATGCTCAAAGACGGCGCCGTGGTGCTGCTGCCGGGCAATGTAGAGATTCGGTGACAAAAAAGGTGGAACCGGGTGCAATGAACCAGGGTCTTAGGGCGTAGACTCTGCGTAACGACCCTCACCGGAGGCTCCATGGGCGTAAAATTTTCCAATCTGGCCGGTATCACCGCTCTCGTCGGCTTGGTCGTTGCCCTTGGGCCATCGGCCGTGGAGCGCACCGAAGCCCCGGTGCCTTTGGTGGCTGTGCCCGACGCCGGTGGCACGCTGGTCGTCGATCTTGTCGACGGTTCCTCCGAGGCCGATCTAGAAGAGATCGAGGCGCTCCTAGGCGTCAACCTCGACTGGACCCACCCGCTGTCGGTGGACGAGGCCCTGGCCCAAGGGACGGTGTTCGATCTCGACGACGCCGTCGCGTTGCTCGCAGACCACCGGCTTGTCGAGGTGGTCGAGCCCGAGATGCAGATGGGTGCGTTCGCTTGGCCCAACGATCCCCTGTACGACAAGCAGTGGAACCTTCGTGCCATGGGCGCGCCAGATGGCTGGACCGCAACGCGTAAGGGTGAGGGCATTGTGGTCGCCGTGATCGACACGGGCGTCTCCCAGATCGAAGACCTCAAAGGGACGAATGTCTTAAAAGGCGCGAGCTTTGTGCCCGGCAACCCCAGCTCGGCAGACGACCAAGGTCACGGAACCCATGTGGCGGGAACCATCGCCCAAACAACCCACAACGGAATTGGCGTAGCGGGCGTCGCGCCCGAGGCCACCATACTTCCGGTTAAGGTGCTTTCTAAGTACGGGTTTGGCTCTTCTGCCTGGATCGCTGCGGGAATCGACTACGCGGATGATGAGGGCGCCGATGTCATCAACCTGTCTTTGGGCGGCAGCTACTCGGCGGTCATACACAACGCCATCAAAAAGGCACGAAAGAACGGCACTATCGTTGTGGCGGCTGCCGGAAATAGCGGCAAGAAGGGCGTGGGTTACCCAGGCGCGTTGAAGGAGACCATTGGCGTGTCGGCTACGGGCCCCGATGGCTCGTTAGCGTTCTACAGTTCCTGGGGACCGGGCGTTGATATCGCGGCCCCCGGCGGCGACAGAAACGTTAAGGACGGCGGCATCCTCCAAAACACCGTCGATGGCAAAGGTGGCAGCCACTACGTCGAATACCAGGGAACCTCCATGGCTGCGCCCCACGTAGCGGGTGCCGCGGCGGTGTTGCTCTCCCACGGCGTTCCCGCTGACGCGGTTGAACGGGTGCTCCTCGACAGCGCTCACGGCGATGGTTGGAACGAGAAGATCGGCCACGGCCACTTGAACCTGGCGGCTGCGCTGGGCGCTTCTGTACAGAAATTCGGCGGTATCCGCTTTGTCCTAGGGACGCTGTTTGTGCTGCTCGTCACCCAGTTAGCTTCAAACCGCAGCTCGTTCAGGTTCGGTGCTGCGGCGATCGCAGGTGTGGTAGCGGGGGGAGCGTTCGTGTTTTCTTGGCTGCCGTTCGTCGACACGGGCGTGTTTGCGCTGCTCTCACGCGGACTACTCGAGTGGCCCTCTGTCCTTTTGGGGCCTGCCTGGATGCACTTCCCGCTGTGGTTGTCTGCGGGCATTCCATTGTTGGCGGCGCTGGCCCTCGGAGGCTTCCGCTCGGGTCGGATGGTTGCCTTGGGCGTTAGCGGGGGCGTCGGCGCGCATCTGTTACACGGTGCAGCCACAGGTACCCTCGAGCCTTGGCTGCTCTCGGGCGTGCTCGGAACCAGTTGGTTGTCGGTCAACGCCGCGGTCTGTCTGTTACTCGCTCTTAGCATCGCCGGTTCCGAGAAGATTCAAGAAGAAGGTGGACGATGACCTATCGAGGCACACTGTCGCGCGCTGACTTCGGTCCTGGCGCGTGGATTCTTGAGCAATCTGACGGCGGGAAGGTTCAATTGGTGGGCGATGTGCCCACCCATCTCGAGGGCTGCAGGGTCACGGTAACGGGACAAGCGCTCGAGGGGGGCATGGGTTTCGCGATGGTGGGCGGTGAGATGGTCCAAGTGAGCGCGATCCAAAAAGCTTGAGGGCGGTTAAGGAATCCCTGCAGGAGGCGCATTGGCCGTTCGAGTTCGAAAGCTAGCCCGGGAGATTCGACGTTCTCCGGCGGAAGTCCTTGGGTTACTCCACGCGTTGGGGTTCTCCAAATACAAGAGCGCCGAAGACATGGTCGCCGACCTCATCGCCAACAAGGCGAGAAAGGCGGTGCAACAGGGCATGAAGGCGGAAGCGGTGATTCCGGTGAACGACCGGACGCCCATTGCGAAAGCTAAGGCTGTCTCGTCTCCGCGAATGGACACCATGGGAGCGTTGGTGGCGGGGGTGGTTCAAAGCGAAGTGGCGCCGCCGCCTGTCTCCGAGTCTCCCGCGGCCATCGCAGAAAAAGTCAAAATTGCGGAAGAGCGCGACGCCCTGAAACGAGCCTTGGCGATAGCAAAGGACCAGTGTCTCGTCCTCGAAACGGAACGAGATGCGCTTCGGTTGCAGCGCGACACCGTGACGACCGCGACGCCTGTGTCCCAACCTTCGTTGCGCGATCTTTTCGAGGCGAGGGGACTGGTGGACGCGGCCGAGCAGCGCTTGGCCATCTTGGCGATGGTCGACCATCACTGGGGACGAGAGTTCGTGCTCGAAGCCCAGCCACGGCAACCCGAGGAGCTGACTCAGGTGCGGAGTCAGCGACTCCTCTTGGTTGACGGAGCTTTCCCAGAGCTTCACGGCTGTGTCACCATTCCCGTCTCTGCGGAGCGCGCAGAGATTCCTGGGGGAGACGAGGTTCGACAATCCATTCGCGCCGTGGGTGAGGGCATGATGCTCAACGGACTGGAGCGGATGTGCGCGGTTGGAGTGTCGCCCCGTTGGCAGAAGCTGCTGCGGGCCCACATCGATGAGCGAGTGGCGATCCGGTTCTTGCCCGGAGGCGAGCGAGATGTCCGCGGGGCGCTAAACGATTGTGAAGGCGTCGACCTGGTGTGGACTTGGGACCCGGTGCATGCTGCCGAGGTAATTGCCATCTACCAAGGCTCTTCGGCGGCCTGGGCAACGGCTAATGGCCAAGGTTTGGTTCAGGCGACTGGGGCGCTAAACCTCCTTCTAAATGGCGACGAAGAGCACACTGCGTGAATTCGCCGCATGCCGGTTCGACCCAAGAGGATTAAGGCGTAGAGAGTAGGTGCGGACCAACCGCGTGACCTTGGGGGATTTAAATGCGTCGACGGGTGGTCATCACGGACAGTGTGAAACCCCAAGATAAGCGAGAGCGCATCGTCCCAGAGAATCAAAAACTCCGGGATCAGGCTCAGAAGTACGTGGACAGTGGCATGCCTTATCAAATGGCGATGTCGGTGGTCCACGGGCGGATGGATCTGAACGAGGCTCTCGAACGCTTGGCTCGTCGCGATCGCGTCAACGCCCTGATCGAGCGTCACGAGCTCTCTCGTGCGCTGGCGACACAGGTCGCTATCGGCCACGCTGATCTCGACCAAATTTTGTTTCGGCGTCGTCTAAAGGCACATCGGGTCGACTTTCGTGAGCGCACCTGCCTCGAACCAGAGGCCGACATCACTTTCGCTCGCATCGGCGGCGACCACACGCGTGCCACGGTCGGCGAGGTCACGATGTACTCGGTCATGCTTCAGCCTCCCAAAGGCGAGGCCGAAGAAGTGCACAAACTTCAGCTGAAGTACGGCTACGTTCCTGCCTCATGGAAGAAAATTCGCAAGCTCGTGAAGAACGTTAAGAAAACCGACGAGAACACCCCGGCCGAGCGGCCTCAAGACCGCTATACTTGCAGCGACAAGCGCCTTTTCGGTTACATCGACAAGGAACGTTTGGTGGTCACCACCCTCATCGACGGTGACGTGCTCAAGGGCGTCGTGACCTGGTTCAGCCGTTACGAATACGGTTTGCGCATGAAGGGCGACGTCGAGGTCACTGTGTTCCGTCACGCGCTCCAAGAGCTCACTCTTGGCTGATGTGGGTTTCCGGTGGCACCGGCTAAGTGAGTGCCCTACGTAGGGGGCCGTCGAGGCGCCAGATAGACCTGGTCGCCTCTCACCTGTAGGAGCATCATGGGCATTTTGTCTAGCGCCCTGACCGTTAGTCGGTTTCGCGTTCTCGATCCGACGCTGCCCGAGGGCTGGCGTGAAATTTACCGCGACCGCCTGAACGAGTTCGCCTTCCACGAGCCTCCCCAGGGAATGGGCAAGGAAGAGGGCGAGGGCTGGTGCCAGATCAAGAACTTGCTCGACACCGAGTTCGACGACTTTAATGAGTGGCTTTACAACGGCTGGGCAGTGTTTCAGTTGCGGGTCGACAAGAAGCGTTTGCCCATGAAGTTGTTTAAGGCCACCCTCGAGAAGCGGGGCAAGGCCTGGTGCGAAGAGCACGAGGTCGAGCGCTGTCCGTCGACGGTAAAGACCGAGCTCAAAGAGCGTCTCGAGCACGAATGGATGGTTCGGATGCTGCCATCGTCGCGGGTCACCGAAGCAGCCTGGAACATGGAAGACGGCTACGTCATCGTACACACCCTCTCCGAAGGGTCTGTCGATGCCTTCCGCAAGCGCTTCTTCCGCACCTTTGGTAAGAAACTCGCACCCTGGTCGCCCTTGGACTGGCTAGAGGATGCCAAGACCGTCGAAAATCTGCTCGCCACCGGCGCCGAGCCTGTCGTGTCCCTAGAGGACGCTGCACCGCTGGAATCTGTTGCGCTGGACGATGGAGATGAAAAATGAGCACTGATGGACTTCCCATTCCCAGCCACACCGCTGGTGAGTTTTATGTCTGGCTCTGGTGGACCTCTGAGGGGCGCGGTGGCGTTTTCGACCTGGCGGCTCCCGTGGGTCGCGTCGACGTTTGGGTGGATGAGCGCATCGCGTTTCGAAACCCAGAAGAGCAGAAGGTCGTCGCAGTGATGACCGGCCAGAATCCGTCGGCCTCGCTCGAGGCCCGCGCGGCCTTGGCAGGCGGAAAGGTTTTGCAAGATCTGCGAATTGGCGTTCGGCGCGATGATCGCGAGTATTTCGTCACCCTGAAGGGGCCGAACATGCACTTCCAAGGCTTGAAGTTGCCTCAGGTCGTCACCGAGGGCGGCGAAGAGGTGCTGTACGAGAGAATGCACCTTTACGATGAGATATGCCTGATCGTCGCAGGACTGTTCCAAGAATGGAGCGGATTGCGTACCACAGCCGAGTGGGATCGCGGCATTCTGCCGGAACTCCGTAAGTGGGTCACCGGAAAGGCCTAAAATTGGGCTTGGGGCCCTTGACGAGTGTTCTGCACCGGATAGGTGTCGCCCCGAGAACGATGAGTCAGCGCGGTTAGCTCAGCTGGATAGAGCGCTGGCCTCCGGAGCCAGAGGTCACAGGTTCGAATCCTGTACCGCGCACCACTCATCGTTTTGGTTTAGCTGTGGTATAGTGACGTTTATTGAATGGGCGGAAGCAGCGTCCGTCACGAAGAGGACCGGCTAATCGTTGGAAGTGACCTTCTGGGGAGTTCGCGGCTCCATCCCCACTCCTGGTGGGGAAACTCAGCGTTGGGGAGGAAACTCCTCTTGCGTCGAGATTCGCCATGGCGATGCCCCGCCCTTGGTTCTTGACTGCGGCACGGGTGCGCGAAAATTGGGTATCAAGCTGGTTGGTGAGCCCGCGCGCGAACTCGATGTGCTGTTCACGCACTTCCACATGGACCACGTGTTCGGATTTCCGTTCTTCGTGCCCATCTACACGCCTGGCTACGACATCCGAGTCACCATACCGGCGTTCAGCGAAGAAGAGGCCCGCGAGAAGCTCTCCCGGTACCTCAACGGTATGTACCACCCTACGCGGCTCCGCGATCTTCCAAGCAAGGTGGGCTTCCGCGCCATCCGGGCGGGTCGAGACTTCAAGTGTGGTCAGTTTGATGTGCGGGGAATCACCCTAAATCATCCCGGTGGTGCCGTCGGCTACCGCATCCGTATCGATGGTCAATCGGTGTGCTACATCACCGATACGGCTCCTTTTGCCCGTCCGGGCGAGGGCGTCTCCGATGGTCAGGCGCCTACCAAGGCCGAACAGCGTATGGTCGACTTCATCCAAGACGCCGACATCGTTATCTACGACACCATGTACGACCTCGACGAGTACCTCGAGAAGATGACCTGGGGGCATAGCTACCCCGAGTACGCACACCGTATGTGTGAGGTCGCCAACGTCAAGCATCTGGTGCTCTTCCACCACCTCCCCGACGCATCCGACGACTACCTCGACGAAATGGAGCAGAAGTGGTCCAACCACACTGAACCTCGGGTCACACTCGCAAAGGAAGGGGTCACCCTTCACATAGGAGGGGCTGTGGGCGGAGAGGGATAGGTGTGGTGCTATCCGCAGAGTGGTTGCAGACGGCCTCGACGGTCCTGCCCATGCTGCTGGTGGCGTACTGGATGATGTGGACGCTCGGCTGGCTATGGCGTCGCTCAATCTGGGAGCGTGTGGGTTTCGAAGCCACTCAGCTCAACGGACAGATCCGTCCAACCTGGACAGGCTGGTGTGTCGATGCGGGCGAGCTACGCGTCCAATGGACCGGTGGCATCTTGGGACTTTGCACCCAGGTGTCGCAGGGCGACCATACGTGGACCGTGCCGGGATTGGTGTCGGTAGACCAGGCGAAGGCCAGTTAGGCGCTCGTCGAGCGCTCGATTTTGTCCATCTCCCGAGCGGTCTTGCGCCGTGCGTCGCCGCTAGTCGCCTGTTGCCGCAGTCGGTTGAGCACTTCGGGTAAGCGGTCGGGGATGGCCTCGCCGGGAAGCTCTCGGGCCATCGCTAGCCCAGCGCGAGACTCCTCTAGGAAGGCGACGGCGTAGTCGACTAGGGCGTCGTTACGTCGGCGCTCGGTGGCCATCGTGGTGCGATGTTCCAGGAGGCGCTCGAGGTGGACGGCGGTGGCCAGTCGTCGCTCGCAGGTGAATTCGTCGGCGTCTTCGGTGTCGTAGCATTTGGCGATCCGGTCGCGAATGTCGGACTCACGGATGTTCTCCAGCTCGCCGTCTAGGGACTGGAGGGTCACCTGGAGGTGAAAGATCCAGGTGGTGACCTCGACCAGGCCCTGGCGCGAATGGATGTCGGCGTCGTGTTTGGTTGCATCGGCATACAGGTCGATGGCCCGAAAGACTGGCGGGCGGTAGGGGGTCTTCAGTGCGTTACGAATTTCACGTCGGCTGGGAACGCCAGACCGGGTGTCGAATCGAACAGCCATGGGGAGCAGCCCCACCACACCGACCACGCCAACGACCGAAGCGGTGACGATCGCGAGGACTGACGCCGGGAGCGTGGCCGGCAGGGCGGATGCCGCCAAGAACAACCCGACAGCCGATCCAGTAAGCACGCCGAGTCCGGTGTTGATGAGGTCGAGCCAGTCGGTGTCCCATGGAAGGGTGTAGGAAACCAGGGCTCCCGCTGCGGCACCGGCGCCGATCACCGCCGGGAGCTCAAGGAGGGCGAACAGGAATCCAGCCGCCGTTACACCGCCTGCCACCAGGGGAGCAGCCCATAGCTTCTGGGGGCTTGCGAAAGCTGCACCCACCGCGATGCAGAGCGTGAGTGCGAGCTCGGGTTGGCTCGACCACAATCCCACGACGCTGGTGAGGGCCGCGGCGACCCCTTGGGCAACAACCCAGAGCGCTGCGTGTCGCGGAAGTTGTCGCACGGCCGAGCCACGGAGCATGGGTGTGGAGACGAAAGAAGGGATGAGGGCGTTCATGGGGACCTCGGCGGCGGAGAGGGTGGGTGGCTAGCGTGCGACTTCGCGAAAGCGTTGTTTATTCGACTTGATGGCACGTTTTCCCTCGGAGCTGGCGGGCGCGTAGCGCTTATAGATCTCAGCTTGCTCAGCGAGCTCCTGCGCTTCCTGACCCAACAGACTGGAGTTCAGATCGATGCTCGCCGTGTAGAGCACTTGGTTGCCCTGACGGAGGTATTCGGACGACTCATCGACGTCGCCGTTTGCGTAACTGCGCGCGCTCTGGTCGAGGAACCAGTTTCCCCACGCTTGATTGGCCATCACCGCGAGCGGGTCGTTGATCGACAGAGCGGCGGCGCGTGCGTCCTGTGTGACTTGGACGTGGGCCTGGGTTGAAGCCTGGGCGGATTGGCCGTCGACCAGATCGGTGTAGTTTGCGACGAGGTTGGCGACCTCAATGGGGCCTTGTTGGCCCGCGTTGACTCGAAGGCGGACGACGACCTTTCTTTGTTCTCCGGCGACGATGTCACCCAGCCGTATCGACCAGCCTGAACTGGATGGGGTTGCGTCCCACCCGATGACACCAAGGCCCTCGACGCCTTCAGGGAGGCGAAGATCGATCTCGACATCGGTGGCGACCACAGCCGCGGTTCGGCTGAGTTCCGTGGTAAAGACGTCGGAGAGTCCGCGAGGGTTATCGACGAAGTCGTAGCGCCCCCCTCCAAGATCGGCGATGTCTGCGAGCATGTCCTCGTTGTAGTCCAGCCCCAGTCCGATGGCACTTACGCTGATGCCTGTTTGAGCGAGCACAGAGGCGTATTGGGTCAGCGCTGTGGGGTCGGTGAGGCCGACATTGGCGTGACCGTCGCTCAACAAGACGACGCGGCCGACCCTACCGGGTGCCAAGCTGCGCGTTACCTCCTGGCCGCCCATCTCCATGCCGGCGTAGAGGTTGGTTCCGCCGCCCTCGTAGATGCCGTCGATAACCTTGTGGAGTCGGCTGACGTCGGTGACGGGCTCCGAGGAGATGAGTCGGTTGGCGTGGTCCGAGAAGGTGACCACAGAGAAACGATCACCGGGATGCATCTGGGATGCGAGCATCTTGGTCGCCCGCCGTGCGTAGTCGATCTTGCCTCGTTCGGCCATGGAGCCCGACGTGTCAATGACCACGGAGAGGTCGACGGCTCGGCGAACCGCCACCCCCAGCTCCTCGGGAGCGGTGACGGTGACCACCAGGAATCGGACGTCGCCGCTACCCGCGACCACGGAGTTGTGGTCCAAGCCTGCTTCGAGCGTGAGGTGGCCCAGTGGGGCACTAGAGGGCAATTCGATGGGAACCGGAGCGGTGGTCGTCCGCTGCACCAGTCCTTCGAGCCGCGGCGCAATGAGCCCGGCGGCGAGTGCGGTAGATGTGAGGACTGCGGTGAGTTGCCAGCGACGCATGAGAACCTCCTAGGCTTCATTCGACCGGACAACGCGGGAGGCAATCGGTTCCTTACAGGGGCAGGTCGATTCTGGCGTCGTTTTCAAATGTACCGACGCGCAGTGACGCTCGCTGCGCTACTGGCGTAAGGTGTTGCTCCATCACAAGCTTGGATTTTCCTAGTCTTTCGGCGACAGGGGTTCGAAGGTCTATGGAGACTTGATCATGAGGTCGCGTCCGCGGTGAATAACCGCATCGGGAGCGTCGGTGAGTTCCTCAAGATCGGGCTCGACTGGCCTGGTGGGGCCGGTGCGCTTGATAGGCTTGGTGGGGTCGGGGGCATCGGCGCCTCCCATTCCTACTGCGTAAGCGTAGGCGACCATCTCGTGAACCGGAATGAGCTGGGGCTCGAGCAGTGGCTCGGCCTCGACCAACTCACCGTCGGGGCCGATCTCGGGAGCCAGTGGTTCGCGTGGCTCGGGCATCTGGGGTGTGGCGATGACCTTAAGCCGCTCGCGGATTTCGCCGACCAGTTCGGGACGATGGTTCTCAAGCAGGCGACCCACTCGGCCATTCATGCTGTTGGAGATGACGTACACCCGACGAGCCAACCAGGTAATGGCGCGCTCGTTGGGCTGACTTATCGCAGCGAGCCCCTCGGCTGCGGCGAGCTCAAGGAGGATGTCGTCTGCCAGGTGATCCGCCAGCGTGGGCTCACCGAGGAGGTCGGACATTACTTCTGTGATTTGGTTGTCGCGGTCGGTGTCATTCCACTCTTGCAGGCGATACTCGATACCGTCTGGGGCAGGGCGGAACCAGGCCGGCAGCTGCTTGACGGTGTCGTCTTGGTCGTCTTTGGCGTTAGGTGGACCTTCAAAATACTCGAGCAGGAAGATGAAGTCTTCCCACGATTCGGCTTTGCCTGATAGCAGTGGGCGCTGGTGTGTTTCGTTGAAACAGAACCAAGCCTGGGAGTAGAGCGCGGCGTGATCAATGCTGGCTTGAAGCGCTTTGCCGACCGTTTCTAGAGACTCTGCACATTTGTGATGACGCGCGGCTTGTACAGCCATCCATTGGAGCTGGCCACCGGGGGGAGGCTGGGTGAACTCGATAGGGCTGTGGCGAAGTCGACGCGGCG
>JAACDH010000323.1 GCA_009936995.1 Rhodobacterales bacterium | reverse complement strand
GGGCACTGGCAAGTCCACTAAACTTCGCAGCCCATCGGTGTTCACCGCCTCCAGGGTTCCGATACCGGCGAAATCAAACAGCTCTGGCTCTGTCAGGGCGACCTTCTCGACCATTTTCCCGCCTTGAACAACCCGCGCGGTGCGGGTGTACTCCTCGAGCACATCCCAGGGAGCGAAGGGCGCTTTGTACTGAAAAGGCCAGCTGCGCTCGACAGGCAGGCCGCCAACCAAGATCTCGAGCGAGTCGCAGCGATCCATGGCCCGTGCTGCATATCCGCAGAGGACGTTGGACATCCCGGGGGCCACGCCGCAGTCGTAGACCACTGGGACGCCCTTCGCCTTCGCCGCCGCATCGTGGTCGCGGAGATCGTCGGCGACGAAGCTGATGTCGACGTAGGGCTTTCCAGCGTCGATCACCGCGGCCATAGCGTTGTAGCCGAGTCGACTGGGCAGCGCGCCGAGGACGATGTCTGCGCCGGCCACCGCCCTTGAGATCGCCTCGGCGTTGGACAGGTCCGCCTGCGCTGTCGCAAAACCCCAGCGCTTCGCCACCTCTTGGACGGCCTTTGGCGTTAGGTCGACCAGCGTGGTGTCCACTCCTGAACGCTGCATATCCATGGCCATGGCCGAACCGACCATACCACCACCCAAGACCACCGCACGCGCCATCTAGACCTCCATTGTTGTCCTGATTTCTAACGACTCAGAGCGGTCTAAAGCAAGGAATCTGTCGACCCGATGTGATGGAAGACAGATTGGGGCGTCCTTGTCGTAGAGTGCGCGGGAGGACCTCAGCTCATGCTCCTAGATCCCATCGCATTTGCCGCCAATCACCCGGTCACCGCTATTCTTTTCGGTCTAAGCTTGGTCGCGTTGGTCAGCGTCTTGATGGTCTACATCTACGACGTTTTCGTGCAGCGCTCCCACGCCATCCAGCACAACTTTCCCGTGATTGGTCATCTTCGATACTTCATGGAGGCGATTGGACCTGAACTTCGGCAGTATTGGGTTGCGAACGACAAGGAAGAGCTGCCGTTCAATCGCTCGGCGCGCAGCTGGGTTTACGCGTCGGCCAAGGGAGAGACGAACTCGTTTGGCTTCGGAACCAGCGAGGAGATCTACAGTACGGGCTATCCGATCATTAAACACGCGATGTTCCCGTTTCCGGACGAAGACGCCGTACATCTGGGCGATGACGAAACGGCGATACCGTGCCTGAAAGTGATGGGCGCGTCCCATGGTCGAGCCCGCCCGTTTCGGCCCAAGTCCATCGTCAATGTGTCGGCCATGAGCTTCGGTTCTCTTGGTGAAAACGCAGTTAAATCAATCAATATTGGCGCCAAGATCGCCCGCGCCTATCACAACACGGGTGAGGGCGGCGTCAGTCCTCACCACGCTCAGGGCGCCGACATCATCTGGCAGCTGGGCACGGGCTATTACGGCGCACGCTCTCCAGAAGGTCGCTTGGATATGGCGCTTCTGGTCGCGAAGGTGAAGGAATATCCGCAGATTCGGGCCATCGAGATCAAGCTGTCTCAAGGGGCTAAGCCCGGAAAGGGCGGCATCTTGCCAGGCGCCAAGGTCACCGAGGAGATCGCGGCGATTCGAGGTATTCCAGTTGGCAAAGACTGTTTGAGCCCAAACACCCACCGAGAATTTAAGGACGTGGAGGGGCTCATCGATCTGGTTGAGCGGATTGCTGATCAGACGGGACTGCCGGTGGGCATCAAGAGTGCGGTCGGTGAGCTTAAGTTCTGGGAGCAGTTGGCGGTACAGATGAAGGAGCGGGGTCAGGGGCCCGATTACATCCAGATTGACGGCGGCGAGGGCGGCACGGGTGCGGCGCCGCTCACCTTCTCGGACCACGTCTCGCTGCCGTTCAAGATTGGATTTTCCCGGGTATACCAAATCTTTCTGGCCCACGACATCCAGAACGAGGTGGTCTGGCTGGGCAGCGGAAAGCTCGGCTTCCCCGACCGCGCGGTGATCGCCCTGGCCATGGGCTGCGACGCCGTGGTGGTGGCCCGCGAGGCCATGATGGCCATCGGCTGTATTCAAGCCCAAAAGTGTCATACTGGGCACTGTCCCGCGGGCATCGCCACCCACGATAAGTGGCTTCAGGCGGGCCTCGACGTCGATCTGAAAGCCGAGCGGATGTATCGGTACATCAAGATGTTTCGCAATGCGCTACGGTCCCTGGCCCACGCCGCTGGCTACCAGCACCCGGGGCAGTTCACCGGCGACGATGTGGAGTTCAGCAGCGGCGTGAATCAGTTTACGTCGCTGAGCGGCATGCTCGGGTACAAGTCGGTCAAACCTATGTTTACGAACATGGAAGACTACGAAACAGACGCCTGAAGCCTAGACAGTGAATGACTCGCCGCAGGAGCAGGAGCGCTTGGCCAACGGGTTGTTGAACACGAACTGCTGGCGGATAAGGTCGGCCTCGAAGTCGAGCTCTATGCCGTTGACGAACAGGTAGGATTTACGGTCGACGCAGACGTGAACATCGCCGAACTCGAAGACCTTATCGCCGTCTTCGGGTGCCTGCACGAAGTCCATATTGTAGCTGAAACCAGAGCAACCGCCGCTGCTTATCGAAAGGCGCAACCAGGTTTCGTCTTTTTCACGCTTGGAGACGAGCTCTCGGACGCGGTCTTGGGCGGAGGCGGTCAGGGTAATGGGCATGGTTAGAACCTAATGGGGTTGTGTCCCTTAGTCCACAGGACAGTTTTGGTACAGCGGACTCATCGCTCGGAGGGAGGCCACTTTTTCTGTGAGTAAGCCGATGGCGAAGTCCACTTCTTCTTCGGTGGTGAACCGGCCCAGTCCAAAGCGGATGGAGCTGTGGGCGCGTAGATTGTCGATGCCCATGGCGCGTAGCACGTGGGAGGGCTCGAGGGACGCTGAGGTGCAGGCCGAACCCGTGGAGACGGCTAGATCGCGGATGGCCATCAGCAGGGCCTCGGCCTCGACCCGCTCGAACGAGACGTTGAGGTTGTTGCCCGACCGATCGGCGAGGGCGGCGCCGTTGAGGACGACGCCGTCTATGCCCGCTTGGAGGCCGTGAAACAAACGGTCGCGGAGGGCGCGGATGCGATCGGTAGTGCCGTCGTGTAGGCCTTGGACGGCGTACTCAGCGGCGTGTCCCATGGCGACGACCATCGGGACCGCGATGGTGCCGCTGCGCATACCCCGCTCGTGTCCGCCGCCGTGGAACAGTGGAGAGACGCGGAAGCGTGGCGCACCTCTGCGGACGTACAGCGCGCCGACGCCCTTGGGCCCGTAGATCTTGTGGGCTGAGAGCGACAGCAGGTCGATGTTTTGGACGACCACATTCAGGGCGATGCAGTGGGGCGCTTGAGCGGCGTCGCAGTGAAAGAGCACGTTTCGGTCTCGACACCGGCGGCCAATCTCTGCCAGGGGCAAGCAGGTGCCGGTCTCGTTGTTGACGGCCATGGCCGAGACCAAACGGGTGTCGTGCTGAAATGCGTTATCGAGCGCGGTCAGATCGACCTGGCCGACGCCGTCTACGGGCAGGACGGTGACCGTGAACCCCTCACGAACCAGCTGTTTACACGGGTCGAGCACGGCCTTATGCTCGGTGGCGACGGTGATAATATGCCCCGGCCCGGCCTTCCTAGCCGCTCCGAGGATGGCGATATTGTTGGACTCAGTGGCGCCGCTGGTGAGCACGATCTCTTTGGGAGACGCGCCGATGGCCGTTGCGACTCGGTCGCGCGCTTTCTCGACGGCGGATCGGGCCACATAGCCGAAGGTGTGGGACCGACTGGCCGCGTTGCCGTATTGTTCGGTAAAGAACGGCATCATGTGCTGCACCACCCGTGGGTCGACCCGGGTGGTGCTGTGGTTGTCGAGGTAGATCGGGAGTTGAATCGCCATGACGACCCTTTATCCCGAGATGGCCTCCCCGCCGTCTACGCGGAGCACGTTTCCGGTGAGCCAGTGGGTTCCGGGCTGCGCCAGAGACAGCAGGCAGCTGGCCACATCTTCGGTCCGAGTGAGGCGACCGTGAGGATTGCGGCCGGTGGCGGTCTTCACGATCTCGTCGGCACCTGGGATCTTCTCGAGAGCGGCGGTCTGGGTGACGCCAGCCATGATCGCGTTGGCGGTGATGCCGTTGGGCGCGAGCTCGACGGCGAGCTGACGGATGTGGGACTCAAGGGCACATTTGGCTGCAGAGACCGCGCCGTAGCTTGGCCATGCCGCCAGCGAGCCGCTGGAGGTCATGGCGTAGATCCGCCCGCCCTCTTTGAGGAGGCCGCGGCTGACCAGGGCTTGTGTCCAGTAGACTAGGCTGTGAGCCATGACGTCGAGGGTCATGTCCATGTGCTTGGGACCAATGGTGGCCGTGTCGCCAAAGTACGGGCGGAGCGTTCCGAACGCCAGACTGTGCAACAGGACGCCCACGGTGTCGTTGGGGCCCATGGCTGCCTGCAACGCGTCGAGGGCGGCCTCTCGGACCTCTTCCTTGGCGGCGTTGCCGTTGTGGAACAGCACTTCAACGTCGTTGGCGCGAAGTTCCTCTTGGAGGGCCTCGACCGCGGGCATCGTGCCACGCCTATCCATGTGGGCGCCGAAGATTGGCTGATTCTGAGCGGCAAAGGCCCGAGCCGTGGCAGCGCCAAAGCCCGAGGAAGCCCCTAAGATAACCACCCAGCGGCGGCCACTGGAATCAGTGACCATGACCGTCGTCTGCGCCGTGGGCTGCGGGGGCCGCCGGAGGAGCGGTTGCGGGAGCGGCGCCAGCGGGAGCGGCGCCAGCGGGAGCGGCGCCAGCGGGAGCGGCTGGAGCATCAGCAGGTGCAGCGTCGGCTGCGGGTGCGTCGCCGGGGCGGGTGACCTTCAGGTCTTTCTGAAGGCCTTCGATGAGCTCTTGGACGACCGTCTGGCGGAGGCCAGCGGCGATCTCGTCGCGAACTTCGTCGAGGGGCACGGTGTCGCGCTTGTCTTCCACCTTGATGATGTGGAAACCGAAACGCGTGGAAATGGGACCGACGGTCTCGCCGGTGGCGGCGGCGAATGCGGCCTCACCGAAGGCGGGGTCCATGCGTCGCTTCTCGAACCAGCCGAGATCGCCGCCCTTGTCCTTGGAGCCGGGGTCGGTGCTGTGCTTCTGGGCGAGGGCAGCGAAGTCGCCACCGGCCGTCAGCTCTGCCATGATGGTGTTGGCCAAGTCTTCTTCGGCGACGAGAATGTGGCGAGCGCTGACCTGGGGACGCGCGTACTGCACCTTCTTCTCTTCGTAGGCCTTGGCGATCTCTTCGTCGGTGGCCGCCTTCTCGCTGGCGTGCTGGACGTACAGACCGGCGAGGAACTCGCGCTCGGCCATGGCCAGACCGTTCTTGGTACCGGGGAGCTTGTCGAGGCCGTCTTCGAGGGCCTTTTTGTACAGGACCTGACCGAGGGCGATCTGCTCTTGGAATTTATTTTCGCCGCCGGGGGCCGATTTCATTTGCTCAAGCTGCTCGGGCGGGATCCGGTCGGTGACCGCGGAGTACATTTCTTCGGTGATGTTGAGGTCGCCGTTGACGGTGACGATGACTTCGCCGGTAGCTGCGATGGCGCCGGGAACGCGCTCGGGGACGGGTTCGTTGCAGGCGAAAAGAGCAACGGTGAGCAAGAGTGTGAATGCGCGCATGGCAATCTCCAGGGGGACAGTCGTATGGGGTCCGCCGGCGCTTATCCCAACGGAACCAGACTCTCAAGGTCGCGTGGCGAATCGGTGGATGAGATAGTCGGGGCTGGTGTGGTGTTGTGAGCACCAACAGGAGTCCCAAATGTGGTCCATGTGGCTGTCCCTCGCCTTCGCTGGCGCCGATCTTCCCGAAATCTCTGTGTCCTGGAAAGGAGACGCATCTCACCTCGCAGTGCACGCGCCAGAAGGGACGGAGGTCGCTGTCGATGCACCAGTGGTGGTCGATCTAGACTGGGCCGAGGGCGCGCTGCTCTGGGATGTGACCGGCCAAGCCCTCGACAGGGGGCTCCCTCTCGGCGACACCCGTGGCGCCGCGCTCACCGGTCTGGTTCGCGTAGGCCTGTGCAATAAGGACGATGGAATCTGCGTTCAGCGCCAGTTCGCCGTGACGGGAAGGGTAGGCACGGCCAAGAAGGGCGTCCTCAACCTCGATGTGTCCGACGCCGTGGTAGAGGTCGAGACGATCGAACACGTGTCTCCACAGTTCCAAACCGACGCTCAAGACATCGCCGATCGCGCTTTTGCAGCGGCGAAGAGCGATGGAAAGCGAATCCTGCTCGATTTTGGCGCGGTTTGGTGTCCGCCCTGCAACCTACTCACCGCCGAGGTGCTGCACGCCGACCCCATGCCCGCCGTGCTCAACGACCTGCATGTGGCGCCGCTGGACGTGGACGATCCTCGGTCGTTTGCCCTGAAGAGCCGGTACGCGGTGGGCGGCTATCCAACGGTACTCATCGTCGACTCTGAGGGCAACGAGATTGACCGGGTGGTGGGCTACTACGGCAAAGAAGAGACCATCGCCTGGCTCGAAGCGGCGGTCGCCAAGGACGCCGACGGTGCCCAGGGGGTCCAGGTGCCCGACGCGTTCAGCCCCGAGGAGGCTGCGGCCATCGCCTGGACGCGTATCCAAGCTCGAGAAGACGCGGCTGCGTGGATCGAGCGGGCCAAGACGGCCACTGCCAGCGTCGAGCTGCACCTGGCCCGGGTGTCGACAACCCCCCACGAGGCAGACGCCACCTGGCTGATTGAGCACGCCCCCGGTCGCAGCATCGCGTGGGTAGGCGGCGCAATGGACTCCGAAGACGACGCCATCAAGACGCTCTGTCGCCAGGCCCTCGAGGCCGATCTGGCGGCCGTCGAGGGCCCCGAGGCTGCGGACTTGCTGTGGATGCTCGCCCAGCTGGTGCCCGAGTCTGAAGCCCCACCCCTCTACGGTGCGGCGGCCGTCGCCTTGCGAAACTCCTTCACCGGCGACGCGCTGATGGATCGCGGCCACTTCACCTGGCTGGCCCACTTGATGGCGGACTCCGGCGACGTGGACGCTGCGGTTCACTTCCTCATAGACATCGCCGCGGACTACCCCGACGAGCCCACCTTCTGGATGTCGGCCGCCGGCTTGCTCCTCGACGCCGATCGCCCACAGGAATCTCTGGATGCCACCGTAGAGGCGCTGAAGACGGCGTGGGGCGACAATCGACTGCGGTCGGTCAAGCAGCAGGCGGACGCCCTGGTCGCCCTCGAACGCAGCGCCGAGGCCGTCACCGTGGCCAAGCAGGTGCTCGCCCAGATCCCTCCGCCCCAGGAAGGGCTGGACGTCCGCAGCTTCAAGTACCGCGAAAGACTGCAGGCCATCATCGACACCGATGGCGCGCCGTCGGAGTGATGGGCTAATCTTGCGTCTGGAGGCCCGATGATCGCAGCGCTGCTCTCATTTCTGCTGACCGCCCAGGCCCTAGAGATGGAGGTTCCGCCTCCACAGATGGCCGAACACGCCGTCGCCATCGCGGTAGGTGAGGTCACCGCCACCCAGTCTCACTGGGCGCCAAACACCGACGGCTACATCCAGACCGAGGTCAGCTTTTCCGTGGAGTCGGTCCAGAAGGGCGATGTGCCAGAGTCATTTGTATTGCTACTCGAAGGCGGAGAAATAGGCGAGTTCAAGACGGGTCACTCCGACCAACCTGTGCTGGACGAGGACCACCGGTACTGGCTGTTGCTGATGAAGGACGAAGAAGGTCGCTGGCGACCGTTCTCGGTCAACGGCACGGTCGAGCTTCAGTCCGAGAAGGCATCAGGGGCCCCACAGGTCGACGAAGTGGCCGCTGTCTTTGGGGTGAACTTTGGGCTTTGAGATTTTCTTTCTGCTCTCGATGGCCCATGGCTACGATCTGCATGGCAAGACCTGGGCGTGGCAAGACCTCCCCGGTGAAGACGGTTTTGAGCTCAACGTTCAATCGTTTGAGAACAACACGCCTGCCGAAGTGGGCGCGGCGTGGTCTTTGGCCTTGGACATCTGGAACGCCGAGGGAGGTGCGCCGATTTACCTGCCCAATCACGGCACCACAGACAACACCACGGTGGGCGGCGGCGACGATGGCCACAACGTCACCCTGTGGCTGCCCTCTGCCAGTGCGTTCAGCTCTTCGTTGGCTTCGTCCGTGTACAACTCGTTGGGCGACGACTTGACCGACTGCGACATCAAGTTCTACGGCAGCAACACTTACGGGGCCTTGACGTGGAGCACCGACCCCGACGGCGCCCCAGACGGCGCCTACGACCTCACCCACACGGCGGTTCACGAGCTGGGACACTGCATCGGCTTCTCCCACAGCGACGTCGACGCCATCATGGCGTCGTCCAACGGTAGCGGCACCGGTTGGGAACGACGGCACCTGCACGACGACGATATCGCGGGCTTGCACGCCATGTACGGCCAGGGTCAGCTCGATCTGATCGAAGACCTACTCACCCTCGTCGACGAAGACGGCGACGGTCTGGGTCAGCCGGGAGAGCTCGTCCTCATCGAGCTTTCGCTTCGCAACGACGGAACGGCCCCAGCCGTAGACATCCTGGGCATCCTCTCCAGCACCGACGCGTCCATCGTGCTCGACGAGACCGCCGCCGAATTAGGCGATCTGCCTCCGGGCTCCGCGACGGGAAGCCAGGCTGACCTACTTCAATTCTCACTCACCGTCGCCATAGATTGTGCTGGCGCATCCCTGGCGACCGCCGAAATACAGATCACCGATTGGGACGGCGACGCCTTGGTGGTTCCGGTAAGCATCGACCTGGATTGCCCTTCGGTCGGCACCGATGGACCCCCGGCCGATGGCTGGGAGGACGCTCAAGGAGGCTGTGCCTGTGACCATTCGGGGTCTGCGCCGTGGGGGACGGTCGCCCTGCTGTTGCCGCTGTTCCTGCGCCGTCGAACCGGTTAAGAGGTTTTCTAGCGGAGTGTCTATGAACCGGTTCTACGAGAAGGTCCAGGGCGTCTATTTCGACGATCTCGACCCCTTTCGAATTCTGCACAATGCCCGATTCCTCCTGCTGTTCGAGCGTACGTTGGGCTCGTTCTGGCTCGAGGTGGGGTTGGGCGGTATCGAGTCCCACCTGGAGGGCGGCCACACGCACTTGGTTCGCGCCAACACCATCGAGTACCTCAGCCCGGTGCGTGGAACGGGCAACGTCCGCGTGCGGGTTCGCGTTCACAAGCTGGGTCGCACCTCGCTTACGTTCGCGTTTCGGATGATGCCCATGGACATGGACGACGACTATGCGACCGGTACCCGTACCGTGGTCAGCGTCGATTCCAACACCCAGAAGCCTACGCCCTGGCACGATGACTTCCGGGCGATGATGGCGCCATGGATATCCGAATGATCGTCTGGTTACTGGCGTTTGCCCTTGCTCAAGATGTGGCCCCGACCAAGCCCGAGGTCGCTGAGATCACGGTCTGGGGCGATCTGGCGGTACAGCGGTCGCGCACGGGGGTCGTTCGCGACATGGAGTCGTTGGGCTACAAGAAACGCAAAGAGCAGGACGGCGAGGTCGTGTTCACGCCGCCCAGCAGCTGGATGGGCAAGGCTTACTTGGACTACGACGGGAACCTCAGCTTCGGTCGGCCCGTGCTGGGCCTGCAGAAGGTCGAGGCCTACGAATATCAATCGGCGGCCGAAGGGGCACAACAAAACTCCAACCTCAGCCGCAGTCCGGGTGGTTTAGCCGCCCCCAATGGCGGCGCGGGCTACGTGGCGCCTCACCCAACAGGCTCATTTTGGCTGCTGCCCAGTCGCCGCCTCCTCGAGACGACGCAACAGCAGGTGATCGATAAAATGGCGAGTTCACTCTTGGACTATCGCGAAGTTGTTGTCGAGACACGTAAGCATCAGTAACCCGCTTCAGTTGAGCACAGCGCCACAACTCGCTACGCTCTAGTCGTGTGGCAGACCGACCAACGCGACGACTATCTTCGGGGCAACCCCAATCGTTTCGGACGACTGGACTACGAAGCCGGCTTGGTGGGCGTCTTGGCGTTCTCTTTTGCGTCGTTGTGCCGGCTGGGCTTTCGGTTGTTCATCCAGCGTTTCCTGTTGTCTGCCGTCATCGGAGTCCTCCTCACGCTGCTGCAGATTTTGCCCTGGGCGGTGATGGCGCTCGTGGCCAAGCCGCTCACCACGCAGATGACCGCCATCGGCATGGGGCAAGACCTCTCCTGGTCCGGACCTGTGGTCGTAGGCGCATTGGTGTATGTCTGTGTCGCGCCTATCGAGCTGTTCCTGACCGCGGCCTACGTGAACAACATCGCCACCTACATCAGCACGGGCAAGCGCGACTTGGGTACGCTGGCTGAGAGCGGAGGTCCGGCCACTCGATACATTCTCGCGAGCGTCCTGAAAGCGGTGGTCTCGGGAGTGGTCTACATGGTGTTAGCGCTGCCGGTTCTAGCGATATGGCTGGTGGACATGACCGTGGGCGGAGACCTCACCATCGCAGTCTGGGTGGTCTTGACGGCGAGTGTGCTTGTCGGGCTGTGGTTCAACGCGGGCCTGATACAGGCGCCGATCGCCGCCGCCCTCGACGACCTAAACCCGGTCGATGCCTTCCGATGCTCCTGGACGCAGTCTAGCGGCAAACGAATCGGGCTGATCTTGTGGTGGGCGACCACCCGCATCCTGTTCGGGACCGGCCTGTGCTGCACCTGCGGCATCTTCAGCGTGGGGTCGATAGCGCTACCGTTGTACATGGCGGGGCTAACGGCCAGCTGGATTCGAGCCACGCGGGACTTGGCGGCCACAGATGAGATGGCGTTCTATCGGGGACGGTGAGTCCAAGTCGCCCGACGGGCTTGCTCATCCGGTATTCCACGGGTCTGTTGCCGTTTACCGGAGAGGTTCTCGAGTCAGCCACCCAAGATCCAAGGGGTTACGCCAGCGCGTTGGCCACGGCGGATAGGCACGCCTCTTCGGTGGGGAAGCCATCGAGCGTCTTGCGGGCGACCACATCGCCGCTGACCATTACGTCAAAGATACCGCGTGAACCTGGGATGAGTTCGACAGATTGGCCGGTCTTTTCTTCGATGAGCGCCGCCACCCGGGCCGCGCGAGGTTTGTAATTTCAAGACACGCAGTAAGTGATCTGGACCACGATTCCTCCTGGGGTTGGTTAGGCTTAACCGGTGCAGGAACCCCGTAAAAAAGAGGCCGGTCGATGACTCGGATCCACATCCAAAACTCCCTCCAAAAGGTACCCGCCGAGGCGTGGGATGCCTTGGTCGGCGACGGCTCGCCGTTTCTAGAACACTCGTTCTTGGCGGGACTTGAGGCGTTTGGCTGTGCAAGCCCCGAGGCCGGCTGGACCCCTCGACCCATCCTCGTCTACGACGAAGAAGAATTGGTGGCGGCAGCGCCCGCTTGGGTCAAGACCCACAGTATGGGTGAATTTGTATACGACCACAGCTGGGCCGACGCCGCAAATCGGGCAGGATTCCAGTATTATCCTAAGCTTGTAGTGGCCGTTCCGTTCTCTCCGGTCACTGGCAACCGGTTACTGGTGGCGCCGGGACAAGACGTCTTGGTACGTCGTCAACCGTTGCTCGCCGGTCTGGATAAAGCGTCGACGGACTATCATGGGGTACACCTGCTGTTCAACCCCGAAGAAGAGGCGGGATTTGCGAAGGAACACGGGCACTTTTCCCGGCTGCAGTTCCAGTTCCACTGGGAGAATAAGGACTACGACTCTTTCGACGACTGGATGGCTAAGGCGTTCAAGAGCAAGCGCCGCAACAAGATTCGCCGAGAGCGGAAGTCGGTCGCTCAGGCAGTCAGTATCGAGGTCGTAGAAGCGCCGGGTGCCGATCTGGTCGACCGGCTCTACGACCTGTATTCGGTGCACTGTGAACGGTTCGGTCCCTGGGGACGTGCTTATCTGTCTCGCGACTTTTTCCAGTTCATGGCCGAGCATTGGGGGCACCGACTCCACGCAGTCGTCGCCCGGAAGAACGGCAAAATCGTTGCCGGCGCCTTCAATATTCGCAAGGGAGAGCGGCTGTACGGGCGCTATTGGGGCTGCTCCGAGGACGTGGACTTCCTGCACTTCGAGATCTGCTACTACCGACCCATCGCCTGGGCCATCGACAACGGTGTCCGCGTGTTCGAACCCGGTCATGGCGGCGGGCATAAATACCGCCGCGGCTTCGAACCGACGCTTACGTACTCCAGTCATCGGTTCCGCGATCCACGCCTCCATGGCGGATTAGAGGACTTTGCGCTCCGTGAGGCCGAACAAGTTCGCGCGCAGGTGATTCACCTTTGCCGAGATTGAACACGCGCCAACCTGCTAGTTGACGTTTGCTTGACAATATATCGTGACATATCGAGATGAACAAAAGTGCGCTCGGAGCGTCTGTGTGGTGACAGTAGAAGTACTGGGCACCTTGGGAGACGCCATGCAACACCTCAACACTAGTCAGCCAGACATCCGATTGATGCAGCGCCTGATCAATCAGATCCGATCGCCCCATTGTACACCGTCGGCTTGGGTATCGGCGGGTGAGGCGTTGGCGTTGGCGATCCTGAACACCCGCGACGTCAACCGACTCCCCCTGTGGGCCGATGACTTGGCCGACACGATGGTGGGAGCGCTGCTGCGTATCCTCGACCGGTCGGTGAACGATTCTTCGGACGACCAACGGGTGGCCTTGGCCGTGGCCGCCGTCACGTTGAGCATCGCGCGCCCACACACCACGGTGATGACAGACGCTGCCGTGGCTGCCTGGCTCGGTTGGGGCATCGGACGTCCGGGCAAGGAGAACGATCCGGCGGTGCTCGCCGCTTGGACTCAGCTGCACCTGTTCCGCCGCGACACCGACGGCGCCGCTGAGACCGTGACCACCTTGCTTGACCGCCAACCCCACGGTGTCGGCCTGATGCTCCACGACTGGACCGTGGCCTGTATCCAGAGTCATGGTCCCGAACGCGAGGCGCAAAACTTCCACCACCTGCGCGCTGTGCTTCCGTTGACGTCCAGTCTGGGGCCGGGATTCCTGCTGGTCGCGGCGGCCACGGCCACCCAGGCGGCCCTGCTTCCGCGGGCTCGGGTGATGACCTGGCTTCGGGAGGTTGCGTCTGAGTTG
>JAACDH010000322.1 GCA_009936995.1 Rhodobacterales bacterium | reverse complement strand
TTGGTATTGCCAAGGTTGCCGGTGGTTTGGCGTCTAAAGTCACCAAGCAGGGCAGCTTCGTGGGCACGCCCGAGTACGCGGCGCCCGAGCAGTTCGAGCAGATGGCGCCTTCAGCGGCTACCGACATCTTCGCCTGTGGCGGACTGCTCTACTACACGCTGACGGGTAAACCTCCGGTGATCTTGTCCCGTCGGTCCGACATCGAGAGCAGCTTCAAGGAGATCTGCGAGCAGCTTCCGCCCGTGCTCATCCCCGAACAGCACGGGCAGAGGAACCAGCATCAACGCTCGCAGCTGCAAGAGATCATCAACAACACCATGACCCGTCGACCCGAGCATCGCTGGACGGCACAAGCGGTGATTCGGAAGCTGAATCAGCTCCTCGAGGGTGACTTGCCCCAACTCAAGAGCGGAAACCTTGAGCTCACCGACCCGGTGGCTCCCCAGCGCATGAATATGCCCTCCGCATCTCCCACGTTCGCGCTGTCGGCTCCGCCCGTCTCCGATTCCAACAGTGGCCTTGGCGCCTCCGATTCGCTCGAAGCTCCTGAGGATACGCCGGTTATTGAGTTTTTGGCTGCGGCGGCGGTCGCGGCGGCGGGCGCAGCGGTGGTGGCTGCGGCTGTGGTGGCCGCAGCGAGCGAGGCCTCCGAAACCGAAAGCGAGCCCGCCTCTCCGCCCCCCCCCTCTGAGCCCTCCGTTGAAACTCCGCCTCCGCTGCAAGCGGTGGCTGCGCCTCCGGAAAAGCCGTCTTTCCAACGGGATGCCGAGGAAACCTGGGCTCCCCAAGTTGCTGCTCAGCTGCCCGATGAATCCAGCGCGGTTCCCGTGGTGGCTGGTGTGTTGGGGGTGGGCGCCGTTGCGTTCTTGTTGGCGGGGGCTGTGGCGGTGCTGGTGGCAGCGTGCGGATTGTGGTTTTACACCACTGGACCAGGGGCCATCGTAAAGCCCGAGGTGGCCGCCGTGTGGGAGGCCGACGCGGATTGGCTCTCGGGTGCTTCTCGACAGACGGCTCAGTCCGTCGTCCAAGACGCGCTCTCTGGGGCACTCTCTGGGTGTTCCCACCAGGGGGCTCTTGTGGCGACGGTGTGGTCTGTCGATGGCAAGATTGCCCACGTTGAACTCGACAAACACTGGGTTTCTGCTGCGAACACCGGCTGTTTGGTCGACGGTCTTCAGGGCATCGCCACGGGTGTCACCGAGGGCGTGCGCATTCGCGTCGCGGTAAGCCTAGACCCATGAGTCCCGCGAAACCCAAGGTGCTCGCTGCCATCGTCGCCGCCCTCGACCTCGAGCTCAGATCGTTGGTGAAAGCCACGGAGTTGGCCCTAGATGAGGCCACGAATGCCGAGACGAAGCCCGAAAACAAGTACGACACCCGTGGACTCGAGGCGTCGTATCTGGCCGGGGCCCAGAGCGAGAGACTCCTGGTACTTAAACAGCGGGTCAGGTTTTACGGTGTGTTTCAGGCGCCCGACTTCACCGAGGACGACCCCATTCGCTTGGGGGCACTGGTGTGCTTGGAGAACGACGACGGTGTTCGATGGGTCTTCATGGGGCCCGAAGGTGGCGGCCTCACGCTCGATGTCGACGACCATCGGGTGGTCGTGTTGAGCCCCAGAGCGCCGCTAGGTTGTGCGCTGGTGGGGCGGCGCGTCGGCGACGGGGTCAAGATCTGGAGCCCCAAAGGGCCGCGGTTCTGGGAGATCGTCGAGGTGCACTAATCGGGGCTGCTGAAGCTCTTGAAGTCGTCGGTCCAGTGGATTTTTGGAGGTGTTGCGTTGACGACGCTCGCCACCAACGCCGTGACGTTGTCGGTGGCACCGGACTGGATAGCGTGGAGGGTGAGTGCCTCGGCCGCGTCTTGGGGATTGGGGTGTGCGTGCAGGATGGCCTCCATAACGCCGATGTCGGCTACGCCGGTGAGGCCGTCGCTACACAGGACGAGCACGTCGCCTGGGGAGAGCGGTAGCGAGCCCGTGTCGAGGCCGAGTTCGAGCCGCAGGGTCGTGTTGTTGCCCAGGCCACGAGACCCGTAGATGAAGTTCTGGACTAGGTGGTCGTCGTGGATCATCACGCCCTCGTCGCGCCGCGCGAACTCGTTTCGCGTTTGGTCGAGGGTGAGTAGCTCGAGGGTGTCGTGGCGGTAGAGGTACAGGCGGCTGTCGCCGACGTTGACCCACGACACGGTTCCGTGTAGCAGCCAACAGACCACCAGGGTTGTGCCCATGGTTACTGGGCCGGCCTCGAGGGCGCTCTCGTGCAGCTGTCGGTGGGAGTTTTGAACAAACTGCCACAGCGCCCGTTCGGGGTCGGGGGGCGTGCCGGGGCGATACAGTTTCGCCATGACTTTGGACGCCGTGAGGGAGGCAACTTGGCCGTTCTCGTGACCACCCATGCCGTCGCAAACGGCCAGGATGGTGCCTTCACCTATTGCATCAGCCACTCGTTCGGTGTTGTGTTCTAGGTAGCGGACCTGCCCCTTATGACAGACGAGGTAGTTGTCCTCGTTCCGCTCGCGCCCGCCACGCTCTGGCCCGACCCCTTGTGTGCACACCACACCGATCTGATAGCCCATTTTCCGCTATTCCTCGCGAACCACGTAGACCGCGTGGCCGATGACAATGCGGTCACCGTTGGAGAGCGTAAATGGCGTGCCGTCTTCGGGGGCGGTCTTGAAACGCTTGCCACTGGACTGCACGAAGAACGGGTGGTACGAGCCGTCCGCTTTCTTGTATGTGCTGAGGTAGTCCGACACCTGAATGCCGTCGCCGTCGTAGAAGAAGGTGAGGTCGATGCCGGCCATGGCGATGGTGCGGTTTAGGCCTTTTGGCAGGCCTCGGGTGATGAGGGCGGCAGCGAGAGGGTCCTCGTAGTCTAGGGAGATGAATCGGGCACGGGGATCGGGGAGCTTGCGGTCTTGGCCGATGGTGAGCCGGATGGCAAAGTCCTCTTCGCCGGTGTCGTCGCGCCGAATAATGTCGATGGTGTGGTTCTCGATGTCGTCGTAGCTGTCTTCGGTGGGGTCGCCTTCGTCGATGAGCACCTCGGTGCTGGCGAGGACTTCGAGGGAGCCACGCCGACCGCGGATCTTCAGCCGCAGATAGTCGCGGGCTTCGAAGGTCTGCGTCCTGACGAAGCGGTTTTCGGGGAGCTTGAGGTCGGCGCCGGTGTGGTTACCGATGACCGCTTCGCCGTTGACCATCCAGCCGGCGAGAATGATGTGAACGGGGCGACCGAGTTCGAATTGAGCCTCGTCGTCGTCGGTGAAGATGACCGTGTTGTCGCCGATTGGCGCCGTAACGGGTGCCGATGGCGCTGGAGGTGCGTCTTCAATACCTGGATGGGCCTCCGGCGCCTCGTGGAGGTGCGGGAACGGCGTAGGCACCGCGCTTGGGAATGCTCCGGTGGATTCGGGAACGGGAGCGTCGAGCCCCGGACCGGTGCGGAGAGAGGGGTCGTCTTCGTCCCATGCGGGCGCATCGAGGGACCCGATGACGATTGGCATAGACTCATCATCGCCGGAGCTGGAGTCGCCGAACTCGGAGTTGAACGTGGAGTCGCTGTGGTTCTCGAGGATAGGAACGGGCATGCCGGGAATCGTGGGGCCGTCGGCCGCCATGTCTTCGTAGCCGCCGTAATCGCCGATGATAGAATCGGCGCCAAGTCGTTCGATGGGGACGGGGCTTGGGACCATTCCCCCTTCACCTAGTCCACCGGCCATGGGCGCGTCGATCGCAGAGGTTGTCTTGGACGACTGGAATACGGCGGTAGCCTGCTCCTCTTCCTCTTCCTCTTCCTCTTCCTCTTCCTCTTCCTCTTCCTCTTCCTCCTCCTGGTTGTCGTACGTAACCTGGCTGGACAGCGGCGGTGGCGTGGCCATGGGCGCCGGTAGCGGGGTTTGGAAGTCGGGGACATCGACCGAGTCGGCCAGAGAATCCGACGAGTACTCGACGTCGGGCACAGGGGCCGCCACGAGGACGTCGTCGCCTGGAGTGAAGCCTACGTGGAACAAGCAGTTACCGATGAGCACTTCGTCGCCGGGTTGGACATCCAAGGACTGGGTTTCGTTGGCGTGACTGGTTGGGTGCAGCGACACCAGCTTGCCGTCGCGGCGGACGAATACGTAACAGTGGCTGGCGTTGCAATTGACCGATGGTTGGTCGTCGGTGAGGTCGATACTGCCGTGCTCGGACGAGACCATGATGGAGTCGGTGTAGAAGTTTGACTTTGGTATATCTCCGGTACGAGCACGGATATAGGCGCCATCTCCAACCTTCGGCTTCCAGTGGATGTTGTCGTTGGAGGTTTGGTCGGGAAGGACCACGCGGCACTCGCGGGAGCGACCCACCACGTATTGTTCGCCCCAGATGAGGTACGTGGAGGATGCGGGACGTCGGATTTCGCCCACGTATGGCCAGCCCGCCACCTTCTTGAGGTTGGCGCGCAGATCGCGGTACTCGAACTTCTGACCGGCGATGTCGATGTCGATGTCGCCCTCGATGGGCAGTACGGTCCCCGCGGAAATGAGTTGGCCGGCGACGACGATACCCTCTTCGATGGCGAGCAGGGAGATGGTGCGCTTGCGGACCTGGAAGGTGGCCGCTGGATGAGCCACTTTGGTACCCATCTCGCCACGGCTTCCGAGGAAGACGTCGTAGCCCAGCATGAACGCGCTGAAGTGTACTTTCTGAAGCAGGGCGCCGCGCTCTTGAAGTGTAAAGATGCGCTCGGAAGGCGCATCGGGGATGATGGTTTTGCCACCGAGGCTGTTCATGGCCCGAGGTGAGGGCACCGGCTGGACCCTGTCGTCGATGAGCATGGGCGGCGCAACAGACGGAATGGGCTGGAGCTGGTCGCTGGCGGGTAGGGCCGGCATGGAGATGCCTGGTGGGGCGGCGGCCGGTGGGGGAGCTTCGGCGGTCGAGCTGCTGGGCGGATCTTTGACGCCTAACACCAGGTAGGCCACGGGCTCGCCGTCGCGGGTGGCGATGGTGAGCACACTGGTGTTGTCTTGGGTGGTGCTAGAGACCACGTAGCGGTTTTGGAGGTCGGGGTTGACGATGTGGACGAAGCTGCCGTCGGGGTACTGCTGCAGGCGGTACAGGGCGGCCTCTTCGAGCGCGGGGTGGCTGAAGTTGTCGAGCCAGTGGTTTCCGAGGGTGAACAGAATTTGGTCGTTGTGCAGTTGGCCGACTTCTCGGTAGCCCTCCCAGACGCCGGGCAGGTTGACGTGCACGCCGATGACCGGGAAGCTGCCGAAGACAGGGCCGGTGTACAAGTTGGGCAGCAGGCCGGAGATGAACTCGCCGCTCTTCAGTCCGAGGTTGAGCCCGTCCATTTCGGGAGAACCATCACAGAGGATCTGAATGCCCATGGGACGATGCGCGTGGGGGCGCCGGAAGTTCTCGCGGCGACAGAAATTTTCGAACTCCTGCTGTATGACGCGGTTGAGTCGGCCGGCCCAGGGCTCGCCGGTGACGGACTCAGCGCGATGGTGATCTTCGGCAGAGAGCACAATGAGCACGTCGGTGTAGTTGGCGATGCCCTCGCCGGTCTCGGCTTCGACGTGGGTGCCCAGTCCTTGACGTTGGTCGACGTACGGGGACGTGTACCAGATGAGGGACGGCTCGTTGATGATGTCGTCATCGGCAATATGTCGCCGCAAACGATAGTTGTAGTAAGGGTTGGAATCGTCGAGCGCCACGGCTCCTGTTGATTCACCGGAGAGGCCACGCGCTTCCTCAGACTGAAACAGTCCCGCCACCCACTCGAACGCCATCCGGACTCCCTACTGGTCGGAGGGAAAGTTACCCCATTGTGCCCCCTCGGGGCCACCTCTGATCCGGCCTTTTCGCGACTTTGGGTGCTGCTTGTGGCTCGGGGCGTTTGCGCCGCTCTGTCCGGCGGAGCAAGTTGCATGCCACTCCAGAGGAGTAGATCATGGCTGACGTTCGCCCCTTCCGCGCTTTGCGCCCCCAAGATGCCCTCGCTGGCGAGGTGATTGCACCCCCATACGATGTGCTCTCAGACGCCGATGCCCGCGCGCTCGCCGAGAACCGTAACTGTTTCGTCCGGGTCACTAGGGCGGAGGTCGATCTTCCCCTCGGCACTGATCCCCACGCAGAAAGTGCCTACGCGAAGGCGCGCGACAACCTCTTGGCCTTCCGCGAGTCGGGCGTCATGGTGTTGGACGACGCTCCCACCTATCTGTTGTACGGCCAAACCATGGGCGACCACACCCAGATTGGGGTGCTCGCCGCTTGCTCCGTCGACGAATACGACCGAGGCGACATCGCCAAGCACGAGTTTACCCGCCCCGACAAAGAGGACGATCGCACGCATCATATGGAAGTGATTAACGCCCAAGTTGGGCTGGTCTTCTTGGCCCATCGCCCCCATGCGGGTTTGACGGCCGTGGTGGCACGAATTGGCGCCTCCAAGCCCGCGTGGGAGGTCACCACCGAAGACGGCGTGGTCCATCGCCTCTGGCCGGCCCCCCTCAACGAGGTCGAGGCCATTCGTGCGGCGTTCGCCCAGATCCCCCGCCTGTACATCGCCGACGGTCACCACCGTTCGGCGGCCGCCAGTCGGGTCCACGCCAACCGTGGCACGGATCAAAGCGCCTACTTTTTGGCCGGCCTGTACCCGTCCGATCGCCTTCAAGTGCTGGCTTACAACCGGGTGGTGCACGACCTCAACGGCCTCGACAACGAGGCCTTCATGGCGGCCCTTGGCAAATCCTGGGACATCACTTCGGGCGTATCTGACACCCCGACCGAGCGTGGCGATGTCCGGATGTATCTTGACGGCCTTTGGCACAAGCTCACCCTGAAGAGTGATCGGGTCTCGACCGATCCGGTCAAGGGTCTCGACTGCGCCGCCGTGCAGGACCATTTGCTCGGCGCCATCCTGGGCATCGACGACCCTCGTCGCAGCACCCGAATCTCTTTCGTGGGCGGTATCCACGGCCCCAGCGCACTGAAAGACGCGGTTGACGGGGGTAAAGCCGTAGCCTTGCACCTGTTCCCCACCGGTCTCGATCAGCTGTTCGAGGTCGCCGACGCTGGGCTGGTGATGCCGCCTAAGTCCACCTGGTTCGAGCCCAAGCTTCGCGAAGGCGTGGCTGTTCGTCGTCTCTAAGCTGCTCGGCTACTCTTCTTCACCGTCGTCCTGTTCCATGAGCGTCGAGAAGAACTCGCGCGCACGGTTGTACGCCTCGTCGGTCTCGACCGAAGTGAAGTTTTCGACTTCCTCTTCGTCGAGCTCGTAGCGGAAGATAAACAGCTCGAGGTCGCCGTCTTCGTCTGTCAGCTGCTCGGCACGACCCAGCAGGGCGTACTCTTGGCCGTCAATCTCGGCGACTGCGAGGACGGCACACAGGATCTCCTGCTCGCCATCGTGGATGCGGACCAGCTCTTTCTCGTCCAACATCCCTTGTTCGTCGAAGCCTTGCTCGTCGTTTTCTGACATCTTCCCTCCTAGGTGCTGCGACTAGCCTTGTTGGCGTTCGAAGTCGCGCATAAACGCGCATAAAGCGTCAACGGACACGTCATTTTGAGCGTTGTATAGGCTGGCGCGAAGCCCACCCACCGAACGGTGTCCTTTCAGGCCCGACAATCCTTCGTTCGCGGCGGTCTGCCAGAAGGTGGTGTCGAGGCGGTCGTTGCCGGTGGTGAAGGTGAGGTTCATCAGGCTGCGGGCGTCGATGGCGGTCTTGCCGGTCCAGAAGTCGCTGCCGTCGATCAGGTCGTACACTTTGCGGGCGTGAGCGCGGTTGCGCGCCTCTACGACGTCGACGCCGCCTTGGTCTGTGATCCACCGGAGCATCAACTCGATGACGTAGATAGAGAAGGTACACGGCGTGTTGTACATGCTGTCTTTGGCGACGTGGATGCCGTAGCGGAGCATCGCGGGCAGGTTGGGGTCGCACTGGGCAAGCAGGGACTTTCGGATGATCACGACGGTGGTTCCGCTCGGTCCAAGATTCTTTTGGGCGCCGGCGTAGATAAAGTCGAATTTGCTGCCGTCCATTCGGCGCGACAGGATGTTGGACGACATATCGCACATCAGCCAGGTTCCGTCGGGCACTTCGGGCCGATAGTGGAATTCGGTGCCGCTGACGGTGTTGTTGCTGGTGTAATGTAGGTAGCGCGTGCCTTTTTCGATCGCATAGTCGGATTGTCTTGGGATGCGATCCCAGTGAGTTTCTTTGCTGGAGAAGAGCACGTCGATGTCGCCGTAGCGCTGGGCGTCTTCGACGGCGCCTTCGGCCCACTTTCCGGTGTCGAGGTAGGCCGCTTTACCGCCGCGGAGAAGGTTCATGGGCAGCATGTAGAACTGCGTGCGTGCGCCGCCGTGCAGGAAGAGGACCTCTTGGTCGTCGTCGCAGCCGAGCAGACTGTGCAGGCGGGTCTTCGCGCTGTTGATCACGGTGTCGAACTGGGCTGAACGGTGGCTGCACTCGACGATTCCGAGCCCCGTGTTTTCGTGGTTATACAGGTCTTTTTGGGCCTGCCGTACGATAGACTCGGGGAGGACAGCGGGGCCAGCGGAGAAGTTGTGGATGCGGTTCATCAGAGCTCCGAGGAGACGGGTACGACAGACACGTTGAGGACGTGATCGAGGGAAAGCAGTTGGTCGGTGAGCCGGTGGGAGATGCTTCCGGAGACTTGTATGCGGGCGTTGGCTGCCCGCCCGCCAGCGAATATCCGGTTTTCCATCTCTTGGACGTTAATGTGGGCTTGTCGGAGATGGTCGAGCACGGCGGCGAGGACGCCCACTTGGTCTCGGTGGCGGACCATCAGCACGTGGTCAGCATGGGATTGGTTGGCGAGATTGACGCAGTTGGGTACCTCCCCTTGACGTTGGAAGGCGCAGATGATGTCGGTCACGGCGTCGGCCACGGCGTGTTGAGCCTGCGTGGTGCTCGCGCCGATGTGATGCGATCCGACCACGTTTGGATGCTTGGCGACGGTGTCGTCGAAGGTGCCTTGTTTGCCCTTGGGTTCGTCGTGAAAGACGTCTAGACCGGCGCGCATGCCACGATTTAGGGCGGCGAATAGTGCTCCTCGGTCCACCACTTCGGCGCGCGAGGTGTTCAGCAGTACGCCGTCATCGCCCAGGGCCCGGAGCAAGGCGTCGTCGACCATTCCGCGGGTGTCGTCGTTGAGGGCCAGATTAACCGAGAGGATATCGGCTTGTTCGGCGAGGGCTTGGGGCGACTCGGCCCACCCGACGCCCAGCTCGGCGGCACGCTCTTGGGTGAGGCTACGCGACCAGGCCACCACCTTGAGGTCGAAGGCGCGAGCCCGTTGCGCCACCGCTCTTCCGATACCGCCCAGACCCAGGATTCCGAAAGTGCGCCCAGCGATGCCAGTGGCTTGGCTGAATCGTTTTTTGTTCCAGATGCCCGCTTTAAGGGCTGCGTCCGAGTCGGCGAGTTGGCGGTCGATCGACAGCAGGAGCCCCAGGGTGAGTTCTGCGACGGCGACGCTGTTTCGGCCCGGGCAGTTGGCCACAAACACGCCGTGATCTGCGGCGGCTTCGAGATCGATGGTGTTGACGCCAGCGCCGGCTCGAACGATGAGCGAGAGCGTGCTGCTGGCCTCGGTGTGGGCGAGATCTACTTTGGTGGATCGAACCACAAGTACTTGCGGGCGCCATGCGTGTAGCGCCTGGGTCAAAAGATCACCGGATAAAGTTGGGTCTTGTTGGACCTCACATCCTGCGGCTTCGAGTCGTTTTGTGGCTCGTTGAGCAAGTTTGTCTGCGATCAATACCCGCATGGAAACCTCTGATGGTGTGACGATGGCGATTCCCGCTAACCGCGAGCGACCCAAGTTGCCCGGAACGGGCTATAGTTCGCGTCCCCGTT
>JAACDH010000321.1 GCA_009936995.1 Rhodobacterales bacterium | reverse complement strand
GGCCGCCGCAGCCCCGGCCGCTTTGGCTTCGCCTCCGCCCGCTGCTGCGGTGCCGGCGGCTCCGGTCTCTTCGACTTCGGCCGCTTCGGCTTCCCCTCCGGCTCCGGCTCCGGCTCCGGCTCCGGCTCCGGCTCCGGTCGCTCCGGCTCCGGCTCCGGAACCACCTGCTGCGGCCCCTATCCATTCGACTCTGGCTTCGGCAAATCCGCAAAAAGACCATTCGGTCGCGGATCGTCCAGTGGCCATCGCGCCGCCTCCGTTCTTCGCATCGCGTTCGGTCGGTTCGCTTCCGGCTAACGTCGCCGTGGCGGGTACGGCTCGTCCGGGGGAATTCCAGCCGACTTCAGCATCTGCTCAGCCGAAGAACGCTAGCCGGCCTGATGTGCAGACGACGATGGGTGGTCCCGTCGCAGCTGCCGCATCGTCGACCGTTTCCTCTGCCGTCGTCCAGCCTCAGAATGTCGCGTCCAAGGTCGCCGGAGCGCCCTCGATCCACTCTAGCTTAAATCCTGCGCGTGGTTTGCCGATGGACTCTTCCTCGGCAGAAACAGCGGCGCTCCTGTCTCATATGCGCGCCCTTGTGTCGGACTCTGGGCTGTCTTGGCGAATGCCGGTCCTCGAGTTGCGACTTGACATACCGCTGTCTAGTGCCATGACGCCTCTACGCAAGAAAACCGCGGCCGCCTCGTCCCAGGAAACCACCATGCCGACCCTCACGCTCTCTCAGGAGGAGCCGTCCAAACGCACTCTTCCGCCTAACGGCGAGCTGGGTGGACCCAAGTCAGTGGATGGACACAAAGAGGTCTCGATGCCTGGTCGAGCCGACGTGCAGCGCCGTCAGAGTCCGTCGCACAGGCCCATTCAGTCGGTCAACGTTCCCCGTGAGATGATCGGTTCCTTGGGGAGCGTCCAAGGCGGCCTGCCCACGCAGAGCCGTCTGCATCGTCAGCGGCAGGCGCCGATGGTGGCCGCGGGCACCGATCCTGCTTCCGACGATGAGCCGCGCAATATTCGTCCCCACCGCGGCGTTGCATCTGTTCCGGGTACGTCCCAGTCGGGCATGGGCACGCCAGTGAGTGTGCAACCATCTACGCAAGAATCCTCATTCGACACCGTATTTACCAAGCCAATGGCTGCCGAAGCCGCTGTGGTTGTCCCCGAGCTCACGCCCGATCAGGTGTCCTCGCTCTCGGCGGCCGATACCATGCCCGCCGACCGTGTGGTCCGCGTCGAGGTCGACGCCGAGCTCGCCATCGAGGTGGCGGTGAGTGAAAAGGGCGTAGAAGTGATACTCGAGGGCACCAAAAAAGCACTTGAAGAGATGGAGCTTATCGATGCAGAGCTGGACCGAGAGTTCGCCAGCACCGGTCAATCCATGGATTTCCATGCGCGTGAGCGCAGCGATACCCCACGAGGTTCCACCCCCAAGGGAACCGATTGGGTTGGCGCGAATGAAGAGACGATTGAGACCCCCATTTCGATCGTCCCACGAGGCCGCGTGGTGAACACCATTGTCTGATGTTGTGAGCCGCCAAACACTTATCCTGACACGCCCTTTCGAGGAGGACTTATGAGTGATATTTCCAGCATTGCTGGCCTTCCTGCTACCTACGACCCGCAAGGCTCCGCCGAAGTCGATGAAACTGCGGGCGAACTAGGTCGGCAATCTTTTCTGAATCTACTCACGGTTCAGTTGCAGAACCAGGACCCTCTGAATCCGATCAAGAATGAAGACTTCGTGGCTCAGTTGGCGACGTTCTCGAGCCTTGAACAGCTCATCGGCATTCAAGAGTCCACCGACGCGGTGTACACCGGAATTGCAGCGATGAACAACTCCACCATGACCAACATGTTGGGTCGGGACGTGGTCGCGTTGGGGAACCAGAACGCATATACCGGTCCCGGTGATGACGTCTTCCACTTCCAGACCGGCGAGCCGATGTCCGGCGGAAAGATCGTGATCACCAACGAGAACGGCACGGTGGTTCACACCGCTGCCCTCGGCGCCAACGACACGGGCGAGAATTCGTATACCTGGGACGGTCTGGACCAAAATGGTCAGCAAGTGGCAGATGGTATCTACACATTCAGCGTCACTGCGACCAACAGTGATGGCGGCGACCTGCCCGTCGACGAGCTTATTGTCGGAACGGTTACCGAAATGGACTACAGTTCCGGGATACCGGTGCCGAGTATTGAAGGCATAGCTGTCGACTTGACACTATTTCTTCGCATCACCGTGGGAGCTGGCGCGTGACATCACGCATTCTGGGACCTGGAGCCGTACCCGTCGTTCAACGACGAAATGCCCCAGTACGTCGCCAGCAGCCCGGGTTTGATAATGCCCTGGAGCGCATGCTCCGAGAGCAACCTCAGACCGAGGCGCCAGCGGCCGTTCCAGGCAAGCTCCAGTTTTCTCGTCACGCGATGGCCCGGCTCGAGAGTCGCGGTGTCGTCGTCGACGACGTAGAGAAAGGGCGGCTGAATGATGCGGTGGATGCCCTACAGAAGCGTGGTGCCAAAGAATCGTTGGTGATCACACCTGACGCTGCGTATGTAGTCGGTGTTCCTAAACGAACGGTGATCACGGCCATGCCAAAGAGCGAGGCCTTAGGCAATATTTTTACCCAGATAGACTCAACTTATATTTCTCCTTGACGATTACCTAGCGTGGGCATGAAAACCCGCATTCCCAAATAACCACCGGGCCGGACCAAGGCTTGTAACCCCAAGGGGGCCCGGAGAATCGCCTATCGAATTAGGTGATTCGCTTCAAGAGCGCCAGAAGTGCCTCTGGAGGATACATGTCCTTATTCAATACTCTCAATACCGGTGCGTCAGGAATGTCCACTGCTGGAACCGGCCTGGGTGTGATTGGCGATAATATCGCTAATATGAACACTACCGGGTACAAGCGAAATCAAGCGAGGTTCGCGGACGCCTTCCCTAATTCGATTGGAACGCAGCGGGGCATTCAACAGCTCGGCAGCGGTGCTTTGAACAGCCAGATTGTGACGACCTTCGAGCAGGGAATGCTCCAGGGAACGGGCTCTGCGCTCGATGTGGCTATCACCGGCGTAGGCTTCTTCCAAGTGTCCGACGGCCAGGAAGACTTCTTCACCCGGGATGGCTCATTCGCACTGGATAAGTCCGGCTACGTGGTGAACGCCCAGGGTCTGAATCTCCAGGGCTACAACGCACAGGATGGCGTTGTGGGTGCGATGGTCGGCGACCTTCAATTAGAGCTTGGTCCTTATCCGCCACAGGCGACGGAGAGCATCGTGCTGGATGCTGTACTCAACCCCATCGACAACTTCCAAGTTGACGAGATTGTGTACCAGTTGCTTCAGCCCACACTGGATGGAACGATTGTGGCTCCTACGCTCGAAGAGGCGACCGCGGCGGCCGACTTCAGCACATCGGTGACTATCTACGACTCTCTCGGACGGCCGCACGATGTCGCCATCAACTTTGAGCAAGTCGACGCAACGGGCGTGCCCGCCGAGACCGATTGGCTATGGTCCGCCGTAGTCGACGCTGGCTCCGTTGACACCGGTGGTGGTGTGTTTGGCGAGGACGGGCGGGCGCTCGAGATCGCGTCAGGTTCGCTCACCTTCGACAGCGACGGCGTGCTCACCAGTTACCTGACCGCAGCTCCCGCAACCCCGGTCACATGGCCTGGCGCCGCGCCCTACGACTGTAACATGGAAGTCGGCATCGATGCCGCCGGCCTCGACACGCCCGGTAGCCTGATAGCCGTCGGCTCTGGCGATTCGGGCTGGGAAGACCCCAGCCTGCGTACCAATTGGGTTGGCGCGGCCAACAATGGCTCAGTCAGCTCCATACAGCAAGACGGCTTCACCATCGGCGACCTCTCCTCCCTCGCGGTGGACGCCGAGGGTAAAATCTTGGGCCAGTACACCAATGGAGAAGACCTGGTCTTGGGTCAGCTTTCCATCGCCACCTTCTCGGCCGAGGGTGGACTCGAACGTTTGGGCAGCAATCTGTACAAACAGACCCTCAGCAGCGGCGACGCCGCGGTGGGTATGGCCGGCACCGGAAACCGCGGCAGCACCAACGGCTACAACATTGAGCGGTCCAACGTCGACCTCGAAGAAGAGTTCGTGTCCATGATTCAAATGCAGCGCTCTTACCAGGCGAACACTGGAGTTATCTCCACCGTTGACGAGACGCTTCAAGAGCTCGTCAACCTAGTCTAATGAGCCTGCGAGGAGGGACGCTTAAGTCCCTCCTCTTTGATCCGATGAGTGGATCGTAATGGGGCGCGTGTTGCGGCCCACTAGGAGGCATCGTGGACAAGGGGACGGGTCCAGGAATCTTAACGGCCTTCGGGTTGATTGCGGGCTCCATCCTCTTGGGTGGCAGTCTGCTGGACTTCATCGATACGCCATCGGTTTTGTTGGTTGTTGGTTGCTTGACGGCGACGCTGTTGGTCGCGCTCCCCGTCGAACAGGTAATTGGGGGCGTCAAGGCAGCGAAGGCTGCGTTCTTCGTGGTGAAGTTCGACTCCAAGGGCACCGTAGAGTTGCTCGCCGAGCTTTCGAACCGCGCCCGTCGCGACGGCTTGCTCTCCCTTGAAGAGGCGGCCGAAGACACCGACAACGAGTTCCTCGCCCGAGGCTTGCGGATGATGGCCGACGGCCACGACCCCACCGCTATCGAGTCGGTGCTTTACGACGAGATTGGCAAGATTGAGCAGCGGCACGGGAAGAACATCGGTTTGTGGGATGGCGTCACCAACTACGCACCCGCCATGGGATTGATAGGGACGTTGGTCGGCCTGGTGCAGATGCTCAAGAACCTCAACGACCCCAGCGCCATTGGTCCTGCAATGGCTGTCGCCCTGTTGACAACCTTCTACGGTGCGATTTTGGCCAATATCGTCGGCATGCCCATCGCGGGCAAGCTGAAAGCCCGTTCCGAAGCGGAGATCGCCTTCAAGGAGCTCATCGCTCAGGGCCTGGTCTCCATCCTCGGCGGAGAGAACCCCCGCTTCATGATCGAGCGCCTCAATGCCACGCTGCCGCCTGAATCCCGGTTCGAGGAAGCGGCATAATGGCAAAGCCGCCAAAGAAGCATACATGTCCTCCCAAGGGTGCCCCCCTCTGGATGGCTACGTTTTCGGACCTCGTGACGCTCTTGCTCACGTTCTTCGTGCTCCTGATGTCGATGGCAAACTTCGATGACCCCTCTAAGGTAGATGCGGTGCTGACGTCAATCCGTAAGGCCTTGGGCTCGGACGGCTTCGACGCACAGATGTTGAAGATGGCCAAAGAAGAGGCGTTCACCCAAGACACTGAGCGCACCGAGTCTATCAAGCCTACGGTGGCTAAGCTGCGCGAGGCGTTCTCGAAGCACATCTCTGATTCTTACGTGACCATGTCCGAGACCCCCACAGAAGTGCGGATTCGGCTGGACGAGCGTGTCTTTTTTCGGTCTGGCTCGAGGGAACTGCACCCTGCGGCTTACGCTCTTATCGGAGATATAGGCCGTGTTTTGGCAATTGAGCCCGTTGATATTCGCGTTGAGGGATATGCCGATGGTATGGGCAGCGAGTTTGAAAACCGCGACCTGTCCTCGGACCGGGCGCTGGCTGTTTTAATGGCCTTGCGAGATCGCGGAGTTGCTGGGGAGCAACTCCAACATGTGGGCTTCGGCTCATTTCATCCGGGCAGCACCATCGGCGAAGACACCGCATGGAATCGTCGGGTTGAGATCGTGTTAAAGACCGACGATGCCAGTGGGGCAGCGGCGGTACGTCAATTGGACAATCAGGGGGATTCTGATGCCGGACGATGAAGGGAACGAAGTAGAAGCAGGTGCCGGCGACATGAAGAAGGTGGTAGGCGTAGCCCTGCTCGCTCTTCTCCTTGGCGGTGCGGGCGGTGTTGCGGGGTCGTTGTACATGCCCTCTGCCGATGCGGCCACCGAGACCGACGACGCGAAAACCGACGGGGCCGACGGCGACGTCATCCCGGGTTTACGGGTGGTCATCCCGCTAGAGGCCTTCCCCGTGAACCTGCGTGGCTCTAGTGGAGGCCGTGTGCTTCGACTCGAGGTGCAGGTCGAGGTGGAATCCGAAGACGAAGTGGCGATCCTTGATGGAACGCCCGCGATGCAAGATGCCATCATTAGTCTTGCTTCCGACTACTCTTTTGCGGAGCTAGAAGGAATAGATGGAAAAATGCACTTCCGAGATGAGCTTCTTGGCCGATTAAATCGTGTGCTCGATGGGCCTCGCGTCCAACGGGTGTACTTTACCGAGTTCGTGGTGCACTAGGGAGTCCAGTCTGAATTCCGATCGAAAAACGTCACAGCCGTTATTGGCGCGCGTCGACAGCCGCGCGCTGGCCATGGTTGAGGATTTGTTTCGGAACGCCTCGGCGCGGATCCGTACTCGTTTGGTCAATCGGATTGGTGGCGAAGTTCCCGTTCGCTTCGGAACCTCCACCGTCAGCTCGCTCGGCGAAGTGTTCGATCGATTGCACGGCAACGGTGCCGCGATCGGGCAGTTCTCTGTCCATGGTCCCGAAGGCGACATCCGAGGGATCATCGTGCTCGAGGGCGCCTTGGTGCACCGGCTGGTCGGGTTGATGCTCGGCGAGATGGGCGATGGCGGAAGCGAGGAGAGTATGCGCGCCTTGACGTCCCTGGACCTAAAGCTGGCCAAGCGCGTCTGCGAAGATGTTCTCACCGCCATGTGCGATGCGAGCAGCCTAGAACGTCGGCCGTCCGTTGTGTTGGACTCAGTTACGCCGACCTCACGTGCCGTTCCCTCCCTTCCTCGGAGCGCCACGGTCCTCGAGAGCACCCTGGATTTCGGACCACCGGATGCTCCCTATGGTCTGGCGTCGGTGTTGTTGCCGGCCCAGGCGCGTGGTGTGCTGTGGAAGAGCAAGCATCAGGCGAGGCGTCGTGTGTCCTCCGACGACGGGCAGGGGATCCTCCGGGTGCTGCCTGTGTCCCTCATGGTGGTCGCTGAGCTATCCCGGCTACAGCTTCCGCTCTCCAGGTTACGGACGCTAGCGGTAGGCGACACCCTGGATATTGGCATGGTTAAACGCGTCGAGTTGCGGGTTAGTGGTCGACCGGCGCTGGTGGGATTTGCAGGCGAGGAAGACGGTGTTCGCAGCGTCCGCATAGAGAGCCGGGTAACCAATCCATAAAAGGTTCTAAACTCCTGACCATAGCGTCCGATTGCTGAACGCAGCAGAGAGGGCCATATGGACGGCAATCCCATCAGCGACGTCACGTTTCTATACGACATCCCGATCGAACTAGTTGTAGAGCTTGGGCGTACCCGACTCACCGTTCGAGAGTTGTCGGAGTTGACGACAGACGACATCATACCCCTGGACCGGATGGCGGGTCAGCCCCTAGACATCTTAGTGGGCGGACAGTTGTTCGGCCGCGGAGAAGTAGTGGTCTCTGATGATCGGGTCGCCCTTCGGGTGGTCGAGCTCATCGGTCAGGCGAAGACCAGCGGCGGTGAGGCCGAGTGAGTCTCTGGATACTATTGGTCGGCTTGGCCCTTGCCTCACCCGCGGACGATATAGAGCAGCGCCTGCTGGGAGATGAGCCCCTGATAGAGGTGGGCGGTGTGTTGGTCGAAAGTGTGGAAACGCCCTGGTGGCCCCTTCCGGCGAGCGCGCTGGGATTGGCGCTGCTTTGGGGAGTTCGCCGCCAAATCACCCAGAAGACCGAGGCCGCAGCGCAGACGCTTCGGGTGACCAGCCGCACCCAGCTGGGCCAGGGAGCTAGTGTGGCGGTTGTCGAAGTGCACGACGACGCCGGGAGCGTTCGTCGGCTTTTGGTGGGAATGGGAACCGGCGCGGCGCCCAACTTGGTGGCCGACTTGGGTGTACGGGCGCCCGCGTTCTCGACGCAGCTCGATCAGAAGGTCATCGAAGAGGACCAACAGTCCGATCTGCTCATCGAACAAATGCTCACCCGAAGCACCTTTCAGGAGCAAGCGTGAACGCAGCGCTGCGGTTGATGGTGGTCTGTCTTTGTGTGCTGATGCCGGGACTGGCGTTCGGCCAAGAGGCAGTCGCTCCAGACCTGGGCGCGTCTCTCGAGGCGGCCCTGGCGGCATCTAACCCCGACACCACCTCGGACGTCGTCCGCCTGGTGATGATGCTCACGGCCCTGGCTTTCCTGCCTGGCATGCTGCTGATCATGACGCCATTTACCCGGTTCATCATCGTATTTTCACTGCTTCGGCAGGCCCTTGGGCTCCAACAGTCTCCGCCGAACCAAGTGCTGGTCGGACTGTCGCTCACCTTGGCGTTGGTGGTCATGCAGCCCACCCTTGAGCGGGTAAATACCAACGCCGTCCAGCCGTATATGTCCGGCGAGATGAGCACCCCTGATGCCTTCGATCAGAGCATGGGGCCCATGCGTGTGTTCATGCTCAAGAACATTCATCGCGACGATCTGATCACGTCCATCAAGCTCGGCCAGATGGAGCGTCCCGACACCCTCGAAGACATCCCCTCCACCGTGGTGATGACCGCGTTCATCCTCTCCGAGCTGCGTACGGCCTTCACCATCGCCATCAAGGTGTACATCCCATTCTTGGTGGTCGACATCGTCGTCGCCAGCGTCCTGCTGGGCATGGGCATGATGATGTTGCCGCCGGTAGTCATCTCATTGCCCTTTAAACTCGCGGTCTTTGTGCTGATGGACGGCTGGGGCCTCCTCGTCTCAGGGCTGGTCCAAGGAGTCAATCCATGAGCGAAGAACACATCATCTTCTACGGTCAGCAAGCGCTGATCACCTGTCTGATGTTGGCGGGGCCGCTGCTCGTCACCGCGCTCGTGGTGGGTACCGCCGTGTCCATCCTCCAGGCCGTGACCCAGGTCCAAGAAATGACCCTGGTCTTTGTGCCGAAGATGCTCTCCGTCTTCCTCGTCATGGCGCTGGCCGGAAGCTGGATGCTGCAAGTGGCCGTCTCGTTTGGCGTTCAGATGTTCCTGGAAATTCCGGTTCATAACTGATGGAAGACGTGCTCATCACGGCGGCTTTGCTGTTCGCACGGATGAGTACGTTGATTCAGGGGCTTCCGCTGTTTGGCGCACAAGGCGTTCCCAAGTCGGTGCCGTTGCTTACGGCGATGATGATCACAGTCCTTGTGGTGCCCGGTACCCCCACTGTCCACCTGGAGGGGGTTGGCGCGGTCACCTTCGCGCTGTCGATGGAGATGGCCTTGGGCTGGATGATGGCGCTGTCTCTGAAGGCCATCTTTTCCGCGTTGGCCCTGGCTAGCGAGCTGATGTCGATGCAGACCGGCATGGGTATGGCTACCCTCTTCGATCCGCTCCAGAAGGCACAGAACGGCATGCTCGGCACCCTGGCGTCGTGGCTGTCAGGGCTGCTGTTCTTAGAAATGGGCCTGCATCATCGGGTGCTCGAGATTGTGGTGATGAGCTTCGAGCTGATTCCGCCCGGTCAGGTGAACTCGCCCTTGTCCGCTGCCCCTCATATCGCCGAATCCGTTGGTCTCTGCTGGGTCATTGGCTACCAACTTGCCGGCCCGGTGCTGGCGATGGTGTGGATGGTGAACATCTTTATTGCGGTGTTGACCAAGCTCGCACCGAAGATGAACGTGTTCTTCTCTATCGGCATGACCGTCACCAGTGTCGCCGGTATTTACCTGCTCGCCGTCTCCTTTCCGTGGGTTCTTCGTGCCCACTCAGATGCCATGGCTCAGGCCGTTGAAGGGCTTGAACAGCTCATTCTCCTGGTGCGCTGATGGCCGAAAACGAAGACGGCCAAGAAAAGAAACACGATCCAGGTGCCAAACAATGGGCCGATGCCGCCGAGCGCGGTCAGATCGTCAAGTCCAGCGACCTGTCGAGTGCGGTGGTGTTGCTGTCAGCGGTTGCCGGAATGACACTCGGTGGCGAGATGATGGCCCTCCCGATTCAGCGGATCTGTCTCAGATATTTCGATGTCTCCAAAACAGTTCCGCTCACCCAACAGATCTTTATGGGGTCTCTTCAAGAGGCGATGATTGCCATCGCTAGCGCGGTGATGGTGCCGCTGGGCATGGTGGTCGTTGGGGCCATCGCCATCAACTTGATGCAGACCCAGGGACAGCTGGCGACCAAAGCGTTGGAGCCCAAGCCGGACCGACTGAATGCTTTGACGGGATTTAAGAACCAGTACATGTCGATGACTCCAGTGGTGGAGCTCATCAAGGGTGTGGGCAAGATTGGCGCGCTCTCGCTGGTGATGTACATCACCATGCAAGAGGAGGTGAAGGGGCTTCCGGGACTGGCGTATGTGGCTACCGGAGCCTACTTGCAGACCATGCAGGACATCGGTTGGATGATGATTCTGGTATCTATGCCGCTGATCTTGGTCCTCTCGGCCGTGGACTATGCGTACAGCTGGTACCAACTCAACGAACAGCTGATGCAAACCGACAAAGAAGTCAAAGATGAACGCAAGTCCAACGACGGCGACCCGTTGGTGAAGGCGCAGCGGATGGCGCTGGCACGCCGGATGTTGGCGTCGGGTGGACTGAAAAATGTGCCGACGGCCGATGTGGTTATCACCAACCCCACGCACTATTCGGTGGCGCTGCGGTACGACCGCGCTCGCGATGTGGCGCCGATTGTGGTGGCGAAGGGCGTCGATCACATGGCCAAGAAAATTCGAGAGATGGCCAAGGAGAACGGAATCCCGGTGATTGAGGATGTGCCCTTGGCGCGTGCCTTGTTCGCCGAAGTGCAGGTGGAACATCCCATTCCGGAGGAGCGCTACGGTGCAGTCGCGCGGGTTTTGGCGATTGTTTGGAAGCGAAAGCGTCCAAGGCGCTAGATTATCCCATGCTCATCTCTCTCCTGATGTCCCTGGCCCAAGCGGAACCTCCTAATTTGGAGGGAGCGTGGGCGATGCGAACCCACTCTGAGTCAGAGGCCAAACTTCCCGTCTTGGGTAAAATTCGCGCATCGAGCGAGACGTTCGCGCTGGCCTACATTCGCAAAGTAGACGGCGTTTGGCAGCAGGAGCATAAGGCCTGCAAGGTGACGACGGATGGAGGTTCGTTGGTGAGCACTCGGCTCCCCGACGCGTATTCGGCCAACCTGCCTGGACGGAAATACCCGCTATCGGTGACAGAATCCGATGGTGGCTGGCGGGTCGCGTCCGACTGGGGCCAGATGGCCTACGGCTGGATCGGAACCTGCGCGAATATGCCGGTTGAAGAAGACGAACCTTGCGTCGAGGACTCGGACAAAGACGGTCATCCGGGGGTGACGCTGAACGCTAAACTGCCGCTGTTCGCCTGGGTCGAGATCTACATGGCGCAGACCACTCACGTGGCACTTTCGGGCAAGGTCGACAGTGTTGATCTGCTCTCGGGCGTGTTGGACATCAAACGCAGCGACTCCAACGTGCTCGCCGCGTCGAATCGGTTGTTTACCCGTGACCCTCCGCAGATGATGCC
>JAACDH010000320.1 GCA_009936995.1 Rhodobacterales bacterium | reverse complement strand
TTTCGGTCTTGGGGTCGACCAGGACGTTGATGGTGAGCGTGCCCCAGCAGCGGTCATTGGCGAAGGGGATGGCGTCTTCGAGGAACTCTTGGGCTGTGGTGGCGTCTAGGTCGACAAAGCTGAAGATGCCGCACCAAGGCTCATTGCCCAGCGCGTACTCGCCCTTAGCATCGGACACACCTTCGAGAACCGTCCAAGGAAGGGCATTTTCGTTGGCGACTTCACCCAGGCTGGTGCTGTTGGGGTACTGCTCGGTGAAGCGCTTCCAGGTGTCTTGCGCGGCCGGATAGTAGGCCGTTCGCGTGGGCGTCTTGGCCAGCTCGGCCTTGACCAACTCCACGCATGTATCGCGGTGTTCCCAGCCTTTGGCCAGGGTGACGATCCGGGCTCCGTTGCAGTTAAAGCCGCAGTTGTAGGTGAGCATCGACGCGACTTGGCGGGCCTGGTACTGCAGCTGTGCGGGGCTCCAGTTGCCGGGAACCACCAGCACCGGCGACACACAGCCCAGCTCGGAGGTGATGTGTTTATTTAGGCGGGGCGTGCCTTTGGACTTGTTGGCGACGCCCTCTTCGCCGGGACCCCAGATGATCGCGTCGTGGGCGCGATCGGAGCCGGTGATGTGGATGGAGGTGACATCGGGGTGGTCGGTGAGGTGCTTGCCCTGTGCGACGCCGCCGTAGCAGATCTCGAGGAAGCCGGCGTCGATGAGGGGGCGAAGGGCGTTGGCGATGTGAGGGCCGATGGCTTCGTTGACCGGGTTCATCTTTAGAACGCAGACCTCGTCGTCGACCACCAGCTTGTAGAGCACATCCATGGGCGGAATACTGGATTGGTTTCCCGCGCCCAACACCACTGAGATTCCGCCATCCCCAGTCTCTCCGGCGTCTTTTTCTCGGTAAATTTTGCCCTGGGTAGGCTGCTCGCCGGGCTGAATCCAGATGTCGCAGCTGATGCCCGTGAACAGCGCTTGGTCGAGGAACGACTGCGGAAATACCTGTGCCACCCACTGACCATCGGGACGCTGCCAGGTCTTGGGCAACTTGGGGGCGCCGTTGGCTTCGAGGGCCTCGGCGAACAAACGCAGGTTGCGCATCACCGCCAGGGTTCCACCCAAATATTCCTCGCCATGTCCGTTGCTACCCAGCGCGTAGTCTTTGACTAAACAAGCCTTTGTGGCCCAGGCCTCCGCCTCGGCGCCGGTGGTGACCATGCAGGCCCGAAGCAGCTCGGCCCGATCGGCGGAGGACAGCGCAACCCATCGCGAGCGCCCCTCGGCGAGACGGCTAAGCATCTGGTCGAGGTCTTTGATGGCGGTGGGCTGGACGGTGGGCGGGTTGAACGACATGGGTGCCTCCGGTGAGGGAAAAGCCCCTCTATCCGATTCTGAGGCATGATTCAGTCGCTGAACAAAATTGGAACCGTTCTTCTCAAAGCGCGGTGTGATATTGACAGTTCGCCATGATGTACACCCTCCTCTCCGTTCTGCTCTCCGTCTCCGCCAGCGCCCAAGATCTGCCCGTGTGCGATCTGTCGAGCGCCGTTCGGAGCGCGCACCTGATCACCATCGCATCCGCGCCCCAAGCCGATCGAGCATTTGGTCATACGGGGCTGCTGCTGTACGAAGCGCAATACGGCGGCGACAGCATCATCTACGACTTCGGCAACTTCGACGCATCAGATCCAGTGAAGGTGGCCACGGATCTGATCCTCGGTCGACAGGTGTACTCGGTCGCCAAGCGTCGCATGAGCACCACGATCGAACACTACGGCCAAGGCCATGGTCGGCGAATCGAACTCCAAGAGCTGAATCTCACCGACGACCAATGGGTCACGTTGGCAAAGTCCCTGCACAAAATCCACGCTGAAACACCCGATTTCGCCTACAACTGGTACATGCCTAACTGCACCACACGGGTCCGAGATGTGCTCGACGACGTGGTCGGTGGCGCGCTCGAATCCCAACACCAAGGCATGAGCGGCACCTCTCCGGCCCGACAAGTGCTCCGCCACTCCACGCACCTGCTGCCCATGTGGTTCGGATTGCATTGGGGCTCGGGAGAACTCTCGGACCAAGAGATCTCTTGGTGGGACGCAATGTTCCTACCCACCACGCTGGCGACGCGAATCGCCGCCTCGTCGGTACCCACCGCAAACGGAGACCAGCCGTTCGTGGTGTCTACCTGTGTGGCTGCGCCCGGTCGCACCGAGCCCATCCCCGCAGAGGCGCCCAACCACGATCTGGCGCTTTGGGCCATGGGTCTGATGGCCGGTTTGGTCGGGTTTGGTGTGGGTCGAACCCGGGCCGCCTTGGCCTGGGTGGCCGCCCAAGGGGTAGCCGTTGGGGTGTTTGGTAGTGCGGCGCTCTTTGTGGGTGCAGCGGGAACCTTCGCGCCGTTCTGGACCCACCACAATCTGTACTTCGCCAACCCGCTGCACCTGGGACTGATCGCCGCGGCCGGTGTGGCGTGGAAGTCACCCGCAAGCCTCTTGCCCGAGCGAATCGCGCTTGGGTTGACCGGCATAGGCGGGCTGGGGTTGCTGATGAGCGCCGTCAGCGGTTTTGCGGAACGCAATCTGGGCCTGTTCGGGTTGATGGTCCCGGTGATCATCGCCGCAGCGGTCACGCTCCGGAACCGTCGAACGGCACTGCCCACCCGCTGAGCGTCAGCGGCTAGGCCAGCGAGTGGTACACGTGGCTGACGTCATCGTCTTGTTCGAGGCGGTCGACCAAGGCCAACACCTCGTCCGTCTCGGTGTCGCCGAGCTCGAGGGTGGTCGACGGCACGTACTCGTCCTTGGACTCAATCGGCTCGATGTTCCGCGCTTCGAGGGCGGCTTGCAGAGCGCCGAAGTCGGTGAAGCCGCAACGGGCTATCAGCTCGTCGTCGCCATCTTCTACTGCGACGCGTTCGAGGTCTTCGAGGCCAAAGTCGATGAGGTCGAGCTCGAGCTCGTCGGCGTCAATGCCCTCGGCCTTCAAGCGAAAAACGCCC
>JAACDH010000319.1 GCA_009936995.1 Rhodobacterales bacterium | reverse complement strand
GCGCCTGGATTCACGACGGCGTCCTCGAGACGACCCGTCACCCTGCATAGCCAACGCATCGGAGTATCCGTGTACACCAACCACCCAAGGCTAGAGACGCGGACCAAGATCGTCGCCACCCTAGGCCCTGCCTGCTGGGACGAACCCATGCTGAGCAGCCTCATCAAAGCCGGCGTCGACGTCTGTCGCATCAACTGTTCCCACGCTGATCACGACGGTATTCGGCGTCAGGTAGCTCGCGTCCGCCAGGCCGCCATGCGACTGGGCCGTCCTGTCGGAATCTTGGTCGATCTTCAAGGTCCGAAGGTCCGTACGTCCAAGGTCGTGGCACCACTGAAGCTCAAGGCGGGCGACGTACTCACCGTGATCATGTCCAACGACTACATCGGTCACGGCACAACCACAGGCACCACCTATCCACAGATGGCAAACGATGTCTCTACGGGCGATGCCGTGTTGTTCGCCGACGGCGCGTTGTCCGGTGAAGTGATCGCTGTGCGACTGAACTGCCAACCCGCCGAAGTCGACATCCGCATCGACGTGGGCGGCGAACTCGGCTCAAATAAGGGCATCAACCTGCCAGGCGTCGACATGTCGATCCCCTGCATCACCGAAAAAGACTACGCCGACGTCCGGGTCGCAGCCGACGTTGGCGCCGACTATGTCGCGTTGTCCTTCGTGCAGTCCCCCTCCGACGTAGAAGAGTTGGCCGCGCACTTGGCCGAGCTCGGCCACCCCATACCCATCATCGCCAAGATCGAGAAGCCCAAGGCCGTCGAGCGCATCGACGAGATCCTCAATGTATGCGCCGGAGTGATGGTTGCCCGTGGAGACCTTGGCGTCGAGGTACCGCTCGAGAAGGTGCCCGTTTACCAGAAGCACATCATTGCCGCCGCACGTCGACACGGAAAGCTGTGCATCACTGCGACGCAAATGCTCGACTCTATGGAGCGAAACCCGCGCCCTACCCGCGCCGAAACTACAGATGTAGCCAACGCAATCCTCGACGGAACCGACGCGGTAATGCTCTCCGGTGAAACCGCAGTGGGCGACTATCCCGTCGAGGCCGTGCAGATGATGGACCGCATCGCCCGCGAGGTCGAGAGCTCCAAGTTCTTCCACACCACACCCGCCGAAGACCTCCCAGTGCTCGCCGGTCCCGCGGGAATCGTGATGCGGGCCGGTGTGTACGCCGCGTCCGAACAAGCGCGTCCCCTGGTCATCTTCACCTGGTCTGGCGCGACTGCTCGATACGCTAGCAAAGCCCGCCCTCGGGGCCCCATCTTTGGCATGACGCCGAATCCGCAAGTCGCCGACCGGCTGTGCCTGGCCTGGGGCGTCACGCCCGTTCTCGTTCCCCGCGTCCAAACCACCGACGATATGGTCCGAGTGGGCGAAGAGGCCTTGTTCGCAGGTGGCCACATCCAGCGCGGCGAAGAGATCGTCATCCTCGCCGGTAAAGCCCCCGCCGCAGGAACCACCAACGTGCTGAAGATTCACAGCGCTGGGTTGGACGACTAGTCTACAGACGCCCTAGCGCGTCTTCGGCCATCGCTACGATGGCCGCCACCAGACGGTCGCGCTGCTTAGGGTCGGTGGCCAAGTCTTGCCGTACCTCGAGCTCAAGCGCCGCCCTTCCCGAACGCGTGGCATGGGACTGCACGGAGTACATCAGGCCATTCTTACCCGTGTACGGTTCGTTCAGGGCCGTCTTTAGACCGAACCGCGTGAACACAGGCGCCACCGCATGGGCCAGATCATCGTCGTGATCGAAGAGCACCCCAATCTCCATGGGTCGGGTGGCCCCGCCTTCGTAGTTCGCGGTGAAGCTGTGCATCGAGATGAGCAGCGGGCCGGGACTACCCTGGACCGTTTGGGCGATGGTGTCGTGGAACGGTTGGTAATATCGATCGATTCGACTGGCGCGATCATCTTCGTGAAGATTGGAATTCAGTCGCACCGTCTGACCGTCCGCCTCGGTTCGGAACAAGGTCGCGGAACCCAGGTGACGATTGGGGTCGATGAGCAGACGGCTAAAGCGACTCAACACCGCTGAGACTCCCATGGCGTGGGCGACAGCACGGGTAAGATCGGCAATACCGAGGTCCGACGCCCAGTGAGTGTCCACCAGATGTTTATCCTCTTTGTGCCAGGACCAAGCGGGCGGCAGGCGGTTACTGGCGTGCTCGCAGGTGAGCACGACCGGCCCAATTCCTGCGGAAAAGAGTTCAGCCGCTTCCAGATGTTTCGATGACATCTATTCCCCGGTGTTGGATGCTGAACATGGCGCCGCACCGCAATGGTGGACGATGGAGCGCAGCGTCTCAGGCGATAGGTAGTCCACCACCTGGGCTTGTGCACCCGCCCAGAGCCGAGGGGCGTGATGGGCGCCGTTCACCTCGGCCGGCCGATTTCCCGGCGCCGGCAAGACGCGCTGTGGATCGAACTGAACCGCAGCCCGACCCATCGGCGTCTGCGTCTCTGCCACACCGACCAAAGAAACAGCGACTGGGCTCAACAACGGAAGTTCGATGCTACGAATTAGCGCCTCGGTGCTCAAGTTCGCCACCTGCTCGTCTCCGAGACTGTACTGATAGAGCACCTCCTTCTGGGACAGCTCTTCAATGTAGGACACGGGGTCCACAGGATCCCACCAGAGCTGACTGACGGCGTACAAAAGTTGGCGATCGGCAGGTTCGGGCACACCGTCGGCCATCAGCACCTCGAACGACCCCCAATTGCTGGACCGCTCGAGCATCGTGCTCCAGAATCCACCGCCAACATGAAGTGAGACTGCGCTGAAGGGTGCGTCGGTGGCCAGCATAACCGCGCCTTCGATGCCGCCTAAGCTGATGCCGTAGTACACGATGTGGTTGGGGTCGGGCAACAACTGGCCGGACGCCCCAAGGAAGATGGGATCCTGAAATAAATGCCCGCTTGCTGCCATCTCGGCCAGGGTTCGGGTGTTCACCTGCCCCTGTACCAGGCGCTCGGGGACCGTAGCGAAGTTACTGAAATCGGAGGCGGCCTGAAGCACCTC
>JAACDH010000318.1 GCA_009936995.1 Rhodobacterales bacterium | reverse complement strand
TGGTCCTCGCCGGACTGATCCTCGCCACCCCAGACGGCTTCGCGTTCGCCCCCGCCGCGGGATTGGTGGCTTTGGCGTGCATCTGCTGGGGACTCGACAACAACCACACCGCGGTCATCGATGGCTTTACTCCCGCGCAAACCACCTTGGTCAAAGGTGCGGTCGCAGGCTCCGTGAACCTAGGCCTCGGCGCTGCAATGAACCAGCCATTACCTAGCTTCTCGATGGTGCTGGCGGCGCTGGCGCTGGGTGGATTGTCGTACGGGTTGTCGATGTTGTTGTACATCCGTGGCGCTCAAAACCTGGGGGCCGCGCGGTCACAGATGTTGTTCTCCACGGCCCCCTTTCTGGGCGTCTTGGTGGCCTGGTTGGCGCTGGGAGAGCCCATTCAAGGCGCCCAGTTGGCGGCATGCGGTGTGCTCATCCTCTCGTTGGCGGCGATGCTGACCGCCTCACATGACCACGGCCACGCCCACGCAGCGCAGTCTCACACCCACCGTCACCAACACGACGACGGGCACCACGACCATGTCCACAAAGAGGCCGTGGACGGCTGGCACACCCACGAGCACCAGCACGGGCCGCAGACCCATAGCCACGCCCACCAGCCCGATCTACATCATCGGCACGAGCACTAGTCCGTCATCGCAGGGGATTTGATCCGCTGAGCCACGCCCAAATCTCGCGCAACAGCGCTGGCGCTCGCCGCGCCTTCCAGCACAAGTTTCACCGTCTCGGCCCCAAACTCTTTGCTGTAGTCGGTCCTCTTTCTCTTCAACCCCAACCGTCCCCCTGCCTATCCTTCGCAGGAGGTCCGTGGATCGGGGGAAAGGTCACCCTGTGTGATCAAACCATCGACGTTTGGCAACACACCTCTGCGTTCCCAAATCCAGTCCGGCCCGTCCACAACCAGTGGGATAGGGAGGTTCCATGACATGCACAGCATCCCAAATCCGCCCCCAAGGGGCTATGCCGGCCACCCAGGGTGCTCTGTGACTGGCGCCTGGATTCTCTGGTTGGGGATGGTTCCTGAAGCACACATTCCGGTGGTCTACTTCGTGGGCCCTGAAGACGACTGGTGTACCGAGATCGCACTAGCGCTCACGGGCGACGTCTTTAAATTCGAGGAAGGAGACTACTACGGCCCCTGCGTCATCGATGGCCTTGCCCCAGACGAATATGGCGAGCAGCTCTACCTCGAGACCCTCGACCCGCAGAACCCAGCGGTGTTTCACAACGGCGGCGCCGACTTCATCCTCCACATCACCGGCGAGACCGTCAACACCTCGCAGCTGGTGCTCGGAGACGTCCCCGAGCAGACGGTCGGTATCCGAGTCACAGGCTCGGGACACCGTATTCGCGCACTCAAGGGGACGTCCATCGCCGGAACAGCCATCCAGTTTAGCGGCGACACCATCCGCATCGATCTCGTAGACATCGATCTGGTCACCACCGCCGACGTCGCCATCGAGTTGGGTTGCGACGGCTGCGTCACCGACGACCCCATCCTGCGAAACAACCTCATCGTCGGGCCCGCGGTGGGCGTTCGCGCGGTTGAGGTCACCGGCGGAGCCGTGTATCAGAACGTGATCTCGGCCACCGAAACGGCCATCGACTGGGCCAGCCGCGACGTCGCCATCAACTTCGAGGGCAACCTGCTCCTCGGCGACGACGCTGCCTTCGTCTTACAGAGCGGTCCCGCCGATCTGTACAGCAATATCGTCGTCGGTAGCCCCGCACTTTGGTCCGTCGTAGGCGACCAGGCGCAGCGGATCATCGGCAACACCTTCTACAGCAACGGAGACGCCGTTCTCCTCGAAGCGTGGAGCAATCCCCAATCGGTCTTTCAGAACAACGCCCACACAGGCTTAGTCAGCGGCACCCAGGACTTCTCTGGCAACGTTGCCTGTCGTTCGGCGGGCGATTGCTGGGTCGACGCAGGGGCCCTCGACTTCTACGCGGCCATCGACAGCCCCCTCCGAACGGACGGCGTGAAGCCCAGCGTCACCGACGAGCGCATGGATTGGTGCCTGCGCGACCGCGCCGAAGTGCCCACCGTCGGCGCCCTCGAAGCCATCAGTCAAGTTGGCTTTGGTCCAATACCGGTCTCGCACCAGGAGTTCGTGGATTGCCGCGTGCCGTCCGATCCCGTGGACTCAACACCCACTTCTCCTACATCGGGCACGCCGCCCGAAGACACCGGATGCGGCTGCTCGACCACGCCGACCCATCCGGGACTGCTGTGGCTGGGGCTGATGGCCCTCGTCCGTCGACGACGCGCTACTTCACGCAGCTAAGGTCGCCCGCGATGGTGGCGGTCTCGGCCGTCCATATCAAAGACGGGCCCTTTAGATCGAAGGTGGGTATGGCCTCTCGAATGGACGAGTCCAGGTCGCCACTGGCAATTAAATCGTCGATGACGTCGAGCCCCAAGGGACGCATCCGAACCCGAATTTCTACCCGATCTACCTCAAGGCCGGACAGCACAAAGTCGCGGATAACGTGGGCACTGCCGTCTCCGATCACCGCGTTGACATCGGGGGCAGGCAGCACACTGGAGTCGAGGGAAGTGGCCTCCCAGAACATGTGCACTTGGTCGCCGCTGTCGTTGTACAGGGTGTCTCCGAAGGCCCATAAATTAGGGTCGTCGCTGGGTAGCAGGGGCTCTCCGTCTTCGACCACACCCGACGACCACACCTCATCTGCGCCGTTAAAGGCCCGCAGTTCGACCCACGCCCGACGGTCGTGGGCGGCACCAGACGGCCAGCTATGGCCAGCGCTCACGTTCTCGAGGGTGAGGTTGATCAGCGTGGTGCCCTGGGGTCCGCCCACGCAAAGCGAGGCCGCGACCGTGGTGTTCAAGCTCTGCTGGACGGCCGCCAGCTGGGCCTCGCGTCCGGGAAACGGGGTCAGCGCTATATCGACGCCGGCAAAGCTGTGGTCGTGAATTCGGCGCAGCGGCACGCCTTCCACATCGGCAGCGACGCCATCCGAGCCACGCATATGACAGTCCCCGCAGGTGAGCCCGGAGAGACTACCCGAGCTGTATACACTCTCGCGCCACTCTAAGTAAGTGCGCTCGAGGTGGAGGCCGGTCGGAGTCTCGATGTCGTGACAAGAGCCACAAAGCTCACTGCTTTGGCGCGAGTCGCGGTCGTGGAGCGGGCTGTACTCGGTCTCATGCGCCTTGGTCTGGACGGCATCGGCAAAAGGCCCGCGCAGAATGAGGTCCTCGGCGATGTCGAGCGGGTTGTTGCGATCGCCGCGAACGTCGGTGACCTGGTGACAATAGGCGCAGGTAACGCCCGTGAGGTGCTCGGGCACTTCGTCCAGATCGGTGCCATCCGTGGTGAGCCCCATCCGCGCGGCGATGGGCGCATGGCAGTCGACGCAGAAGTCTCCCAGCTCGCCGTTGGTCTCTCGCTGTCCCCGTTGATTCATTGCCAAAAAGACCGGGTCTTTCGCCGCATAGGCGTGCATGCTGCCACGCCACTGCTCGTAGTGCACCGGATGGCAGCCCGCACAGCTCTCTGGATTGAGCAGGTCGTCGCGGGAAAGCGCTGGACCACCGCATCCCCAGAGCGAAGCCAACAGAAACACCGTCATAGAGAACCCTGGTAGAACAGGACATTCGAATGGCCAGAGCGGTACAGGGGAACCTCGGGAGCGCGCGTGTAGCTTCTAAATTAGTCACTCGACGGGCCAGGGGCAACGGTACGGCCACGCACCCGTTCGCTATACTCAGGTCGTGGGCACAGACATCGAATAAATCACCCCGCTCCCGCGTATCGGTCGGTGGAGGCACTATGGATTGGAATAGCAAGCAGACCCACCAGCAGCTCGGCGCCTGGTTCAACGGACTGTATGCCCTGTTCAACCTTGCGAGTGCCGCAATAATATTCCTCGTCTTCGGCGGTCTCGGCGCGCTGTTTGCCGGTATCGGTGTGACCACCTTCTCGCCGCCCCTAGTCATCTTCGGTGGCGGCTTCGTCATCTTCGGTCTGTTGATCACCGTGCTGGTCGCCGTGCCCTTCGTCCTCAACTTCGTGACGGCCATTGGATTGGCTTGGTACCCCGACGAGATGTGGACCACCGTGGTCAGCGTGATCGGTGCGCTCATCGCCATCCCGGTCTTCCCCATCGGAACCATGCTTGGATGCCACACCCTGGGCGTGGTGTTGTGGGAGCCCCTCGCCGAGTCTCGAGCGAACAACAAGGTCGCCCGCCCCAAGCTGGTCTCTGCCTGATTCAGCGCTGGGTCGTCGAAGACGCACGCCAAAAACCCATAGACCACAAGCAAGTACCCGCCTCACCGTCTAGGACGAGGTCTCAGTCCGCGGGTGTCCGGTGACGGCGACCTCGCCGTGAACGCCGCTATCCAGCGACCCAGTGAATCCCTTGTGCGTTTGTTCTTCTGGGTCAGCGCGACGGTCCGTTACGCTACGTCCACTGAGGTGTGTCCTGTCACTGTTCCTTCTGTTTCTGTCGCTCTCTGCCTTCGCTGACGACCCTTGGCAAGACGTCGCCAACGCCGCCGAGCTGCCTGTCGAAGACGTGAAAGCCCTACTGGGACCCCTCGAAAAACAGCAGTCCGTGCTGGACGCCATGGCCAAGCCTTGGGAGCGTAAGCCCTGGCATCAATATGGTCCGATCTTCCTTAACGAAGAGCGGGCGACGCTCGGGGTCGAGTTCTGGCAGGCGCACGCCGCGACGTTGGCGAAGGTCGAAGAAGAAACCGGAGTTCCCGCCCAAATCATCGTCGCCATCCTCGGAGTAGAGACCAAATACGGCCGCATCCAAGGCAACGACAACATCGCCGAGTCCCTTTACACCCTGGGCTTCTACCACTCCAGGCGAGGTAGCTTCTTTCGCAAGGAGTTGGGTCACTATGCACGGATCGCCCACGATGAGCACTGGGACGTGGCCGCGCTAAACGGCTCGTATGCGGGCGCCATGGGCATGGCTCAGTTCATGCCGAGCAGCTACCGAAATTGGGCCGTCGACGGAGACGGAGACGGTACCCGCGACCTGTTCCACAGCCCAGCGGACGCCATCGCCAGCGTGGCCAACTACTTCGTGTCGCATGGATGGCGCAAAGGCGAAGACATCCTCTTAATCCCGACTGGAGACGTCGATCTTAGCGGTTTGGTTGGCGAGGGTCTAAAACCAACAACACCCTGGTCCATTCTCGACGCTGCGGGCGTGCAAGTCGACGAGAAGCTGAGCAAGACCACGCCAGTGCACGTATACAAATACGCGGTCCCGGAGGGGGTAGAGTATCGGATTGGACGACATAATTTCTACGTTGTCACTCGGTACAACCACAGCCGCCTGTACGCGCGGGCAGTGGTAGACTTGGCCGCTCAGCTTGGCATCGCACACGACGCCGAAGGTTAGACTTAGGGTCAGGTATTTCCACTTTCTACTTTAATCGGACAAGGTGAAACGTGAAGGTACCTGACCCTCGGTCCGGTCTGTAGACCCTTGCCGCAAGTTAATGACCCCTATGCACTCTTTTGCACTACCATGCACTCATGCAGAACTTCACCTGGACCCGTAGCCCCTGGGACGACGCCGACCCCCTGTTCCCCGTGGACTGGATCTCCGACTGGATGCACGGCGGACACCGACATGGCCGGGCACGGGCCACCGCTCTTGATCAGGTCCACCGTAGACTCTCCCCAGCCGGAGTGATCACCACCGCGCTCATCGGCGGCCACAGGGTAGACAGCGAGTCCCATAACGATCTGTGGTACGCCACCGGTGACGCCCCTAATTGGTACGCCGAGGCCGCCGGTCAACACGACGAAGACTGGATTCGCACCACGCTCTCCAACTTCTGGGCCAATCCCGACTACAAACCACCCGCCCAGGGTCCGTGCTTGTACAGCGCTGGCGAGACCGTCGTCCTCGACGCTGCCGGAATCGGATACCGAAGCGCCTTGGTGCTCTTTCGACTGCAGGGGCCCGCCGACCTGCTGCTCAACGCCCTGATGCAGCAGCGGGCCGCCTGGTGGGTCGTGCTGATGCTCACCGGCCTACTACGGGGCGAACGATACCGACAAAAATGGCAGCAAATCACCGGTCTCCTCGTCGACGGTGCTCAGTCTCCGTGGCGGACCGCCGCGGACCAGCCAGTGAACCCCCAAGAGGTCACCCGATCCCTCGCGCAGGCCGCCACCGCCTGGGTCGCCAGGGTCGCCCATACGTTCGAGGTCGCTACCGTCTGCGTGTTCCTGCCCGACCCCGACGATGAATACGTGTTCTGCTTGGCCGCCCACGGGTCCGACCGCTTTGCGTATGACGCAGATCTGGTCCACAAACCCAGTATTGACGGCGTTCACTTCGGTCTCACGGGAAGCTGGGCGACCAGCGGAACTGCACGCGGCGCACCCCGGGTCCGTACAATTGACACCCGCGAAGACCTCCACCGACACTACCGCGATCTGGGCTACGACCCGCAACAAACTCAGGACAACCAACACTTTCAGCGGGCCCAGCAGTTCGTCCATCCCGAGGTCGCCGCCATCGCCGCCAAGGGACCCTGGCTGGTGAGCGCCCAGCAGCTGCCCGACGACCTGTCCCCAACCGCTCGCAATCTGGTCGTGCGCCTGGCTGGCCGTTCAATCGACGAAGTCTGGGCCACGTCAGCAGAGAGACACCGAACCAGCCATGATCGTCGCGCACGAATGGGTATGGTCAGTGCCCGCCTGCACACCGACGTCCTCCGCCTGTTTCGAGAGGGCCTGGGCCGCTGGCGGGACGGACTCCGCCAGAGCCTGCTGCGCGAGCTGTCAGCGGGCGAAGATCTGGACGGTATCTGCCAAAGCATCGCCTCGTGGTGCAGCGCCCGCGGCGTCTCCCTGTGGACACATACCGAAGGCAGCCTCACGCTCCGGGCTTGGTCCCGTCCCCAGGGGCGACCCGTCCTCAGCTTCGACGTGGCCAACCCAGTCGACGCCCGCGAGCTTCGACTGCTGCACGCGCCGCTGTATCCAAGTGCCCATCAAATCGGCGAAGACGGCTTTCTCGGTTGGGATCACTGGCGGATCCACACCGCACATCCCGCAGAAAACACCGCCACCTTACCGATCCTCCAAGGAGGCCGAACCGTCGGCGTACTCCGCATCGAGGGTGCCCTGTCCCTGTTCGCCGGTGTAATCCCCCGAAACGGCGACCACGGTGCCCTAAACAGCCATCGCCCCACAGCCACTCCCCGACATCTACGGCCGGCCCTCGAAGAGGTGGCGCAGCTGCTGGCCCTGGTCCTCACGCCGGCACAGGTGGCCCAGAACCAAGATTGGGACCGCTTCATGACCCGAGTCCGCAGACACCATATCAGCCACAGCGACGCCCGACGCCACCTCGAGGCGCTCCACCAACAGGCGCCCAGCCGTGGCCAAGCCGCCGAACAGATAGGCATCCACCGAAACACCTTCCGCCGCCACCTGGTCGAGCTCCGAACCCACCTCGGCGACGATCTCCCCTGGTGACCTCATGCACTCTAATGCAC
>JAACDH010000317.1 GCA_009936995.1 Rhodobacterales bacterium | reverse complement strand
GAGCACGCCCAATCAACCGGCGCAGCATGACCCAGCCCCCCCCCCCGCCGAAAAACCAATTACTGGACCGACCTAACCCGGAAACCGAGACCGGTCACGGCAGCAATGAGCTTGCCTTCGTCGAGTTTGGCGGAGTCGTAGGCCACGCGGGTGCTGCCATCTTCGTGGGAAACGGCAACGGCGTTGACGCCGTCCATCTCGAGAAGAGCGGTGTAGATTTTCTGCGAGCAGGAGCCGCAGGTCATGCCTTCGACCGCGAAAGCAGCCTTGGAGCCTTTGGCGCCATCCACGTCGTCAGCGGTGGCGACCTTGACCTTGCCCTTTTCGCAGTTGGAGGCCGGGGCGTCGGAGTCCGCATCGGCGGCGGCGTCGACCATGGCGGTCTTGTCCTTGTCGCAGCCGTCACAGGGGGCGCCACCACACGCCAAGGCAGCGGGGGACAATAGAAGAATGGTGGCGACAGTCAGGCTGCGGATCATCATTTTGGGATCTCCATCGGGGCCTTCGTGGCCCGAGCCCTTCTACTTTACCCGATCGTGGCGTTGCGCGGGGTCACGATTTATTGAGTAAGCCCAATAGCCTCCCTTGATGTGGGCGGATGGATGTGCGCTGCCCAGGGCCCTCGACCCGAACACGTCCACGAATCGATCCGCTGTTGCATCGCCTCGCAGACTTCCCACCCGTGCCAAGGTGTGTACACGGGTACAGAACCCAGGAGCGCTCATGTCGTCTGTGATCCATCGGACCTTCAATCTCGGGAGCCCTCCCTGGCCCACCTCCGACCCCTTCCTGTTCTGCGTCCACCACCGCGACGCCTACCCACAGGGCGACGCAACACTCGCGCCCAAAGGGTCCTTGGCTGGCCGCAACATCGGCCAAGACTTCAGCAGAAAGGACGGCTGGAGCATGTACCACGGCAGTCGGGTACCCGGGTTTCCCGCCCACCCGCACCGTGGTTTCGAAACGATAACCGTGGCGCGCTCCGGCCACATCGACCACGCCGACTCCTTGGGCGCCCGAGCGCGTTTTGGAAATGGCGACGTCCAGTGGATGACCGCGGGAAAAGGTGTGGTGCACAGCGAGATGTTCCCGCTGCTGCATCAGGACCGAGAAAACCCAGCCGAGCTGTTCCAGATCTGGCTGAACCTGCCCAAAGCCGACAAGATGGTCGACCCGCACTTCACCATGCTCTGGTCCGAGAATGTCCCCGGTTCTAGCCAACTCGACGCCGCGGGCAAGTTGGTAGACGTCACTTACATCGCCGGACGATTGGGACCGGTCGCCCCACCTTCCCCGCCGCCACACTCCTGGGCGTCACGGCCCGAGGCTGCGGTGGCCATCCTGGCGGCCAAGTTAGAAGCCGGCGCCCAATGGGACCTCCCGCTGGGCGACGGAGCGGCCACCCGGACGCTGTACTTTTTCGAGGGGCAGACCGTGACGGTCAACGGCACCCAGGTGGACGTCGGTATGGGTATTGTGATCGCCGCAGATCAGACGGTGACCCTGGTAAACGGCCCCAAAGACGCCGAAATCCTGCTGCTTCAGGGCGTGCCGATCGGCGAGCCCGTGGTGCAATACGGGCCCTTCGTGATGAACACCCGGGCAGAGATTCAGCAGGCGTACAACGACTACCGCGCCACCAACTTTGGCGGTTGGCCCTACCAGACGCCGGACCCAAACCGCGGGCCAGACGCGGGCCGTTTCGCCGTTCACGCCGATGGACGCGAGGAGCGACCGGTCTGAACGCGACTACTGCCCGACGTGAATCTCGGTCATCATGCCGAGCTCGGCGTGCTCGAGAAGGTGGCAGTGGGCCATCCACACTCCCGGATTGCTGAAGTCGGTCTGGATAGTGACCGTTTCGAAGCCATTGACCATCACGGTGTCGAGCTGAGCGCTCTTGAAGAGCTCGCCATCGTCGCGGTCGAGGATCTGGAAGAACTGACCGGGCACGTGGAACGGATGCGGTATGCCCGACATCTCGACGATGGTGAGCCGTGTGGGCCTGTCGCCCTTCACTGGAATCGCGTCGCCCTGGCCATACACATCGCCGTTGATACTCCACGCAAACGCGCTTCCTGAGCCGGTGTTGAGCACGATCTCCACCTCTTGGGTGGGCTCGGGCAGCGCGGGGAGCTTCTCGACCTCGTGAACCATGAACCCAGGAGAGGTGCCCTCGCTGTCCATGTCGTTGTCGACGCGCAGGCCGTGCCAGTGGATGGTGGTGGACATGTTCTGGCCGTTCATGAACACAACCCGGAGCGTTTGGCCCACATCGCCTTGGATCAGCGGACCGGGATGCTGGTCGTTGTAGCCCCACCCTTAGGTGTTGCCGTTGTCGAACCACCAGACACGCGTCTGGTCGGCGTACCTGTGCACCTCGACCACGTTGGGATCAGGGTCGGGGTCTTTCAGCGTCTCGGGGCCCCAGACCGAAGGCATGGATAGATGAACCTGAGCCGTCTCGCCGCTCTCACCACCTGTGCAGGCGGCGAGCGCGAGCAGAACCAACGTACCGATTTGAACCTTCATACCAACCTCCGAGCCGTCACGATAGTACAGATAGGCCCTAAACAAATCTTGATGGAGTACCGTTTCGATGCGGACCCAACGAACGCCGATGGTCGCGCTGCGTCTATTGCAGCGGCGCGATTCCCACAGATTTCAGCTGACATCGACTCGAGGTTCCCGTGCGACGTCTCAGGTCTACCTCCCCAGCCAGCCCGTACAGCCCGGATCGATCTTCACACACGCCGACCCGGCGATCACTCAGCCCCCAACGTCAACAGAAAAGGGTACCTAGGCTACACCAAGCCCCAACCGCCGGAGTCTCCATGCCCCCTCGTCTCGCAGAACTTAGCTTCGCCAGCACCGCCGAACAAGCCACCGAAGGGGTCGACCTCACAGGTACCACCTGGGTGATCACGGGTATCAACAGCGGCCTGGGCAAAGAGACCACCCGGGTCATGAGCCTGCGCGGCGCTCGCATCATCGGGCTGGCGCGCACCCTCGAAAAGGCGTCGAGTGCGCTCGCGGACCTCAAGATTGACGGGTTCCCCGTGGCCTGTGACCTGGCCGACCTCACCACGGTGCACGCCGCCGTCGACACCATCCTCGCCCTCGACACGCCCATTCACGGTGTCCTCGCCAACGCCGGCGTCATGGCCATCCAGAACCTGGAGCAGGTGCACGGATACGAGCGTCAGTTCTTCACCAATCACGTGGGTCATCACGCGCTGATCGCCGGTCTGCTGCCCGCCCTGTCCGACCGCGCCCGGGTGGTGATGACGTCCAGCGGCGCCCACACCATGGCGGCCCCCGAGGGCATCGAGTTCGACAACCTCAGCGGCGAGCGCGACTACCATCCCTGGCGGATGTACGGTCAATCCAAGCTAGCAAATATCCTGTTCGCGCGGTCCCTGGCCAAGCGGTTCGAGGGCACCAAGAAGACGGCCAACGCGCTGCACCCGGGTGTCATCCAGACCAACCTCGGCCGCCACGTGCCCAACGCCGAGGCCATGTACGCGAAGATGAAGAAGATTGAGAAGACCATCGCCCAGGGGGCAGCCACCCAGTGCACGGTGGCCACCCACCCCGAGCTGGCCAAGGTATCCGGCCAGTACTTCAGCGATTGCCGGCCCAAGGGTCCCAGCAAGATCGCCCGCGACGACGCCCTGGCCGCTCAGCTTTGGGCACGCACCGAGTCGATCATTCAAGAACTGAAGAGGTAGCTTCGGGCGCGCTGAATATGCGATACATTGGGGCGCTACACGCTTGGAGCTCTCCGTGTCCTCAAATGCCAAAGTCCTATTCGCTATCGCTCTGATGATGACCGCTTGTAGCGGCACCGACGATACCGTTCTGCCCATCCCGACCACCACAACCATCACGGGCACCACCACCACCACGGGCACCACCACCACCACGGGCACCGTCGACACCGCTCCCCCCCAACAGGTCTTCGACTGCGCCACCATCAGCGCCACGCCCCTGTCGATCACCGAGATGCCCAACGCCTTCGGCTACCACGACGTCGACTTCGATGTCGATGGCAACTTATTGGGCTACAGCCAGAACGGTAATGTCATCGGGAAAACCAGTTATGCGGGCGATTTTCAGGTTTTCATCGCCCAGACTGGGACGGTTCAGGGCATGGCCCAGCTCCCCAACGGCGATCTCGCCTACGCGTCGGACAGCGATGGCATCATGCGCGTCAGTCCGACGGGGTCAACGACGCTAATCAACGGCAACTATCACCCGTATGGTCTCCTCCTAGGCCCCGACGACTACCTGTACGCCGCCGTCGAGTTCGATGGCGTGTACCGGGTGGACTACACCACCGGTCAGGCACAGCGCCTGCAGATCAACCTGCCCAACGGAAGCCCGCGGGTGATCAACTTCAACCTCGACTATACCAAGATTTATATCGGCACCCGCAGTGGCAATGGCAACATCTACGCCGTCGATCTAGACGCCGATCTCAACCCCATCAGCGGTCCGGTCACGCTCGCCACCGGGATTGGCGCCGGCAACTACCACGACACTCTCGGCGGCCACCTGTGCGGCTACCTGTACGTCTCGGATTACGACCGGCGCAAGCTGGGGCGCATCGCCCCCGACGGCACCAACGTCGTGTTCCTCGACAGCAACAACGGCGCCGGCGGCTTCTTCTCGAACCAGCACATTCACGGCATGGAGTGGGGGCACGGCATCGGCGGCTGGCGAGAAGATGCCATCTACGTGTCCAAACCGTACGACAGCGGAAAGGTCAGCGAGATCGTGATCGGCGTGCCGTCCAAGCATTGGGACAAGGGCTACGCCATCAACCTGCCCACGCCCTAAATCTTAGGCAGTCGAAGAGACCGAGGTGCGATAGACTGCCCGGACCATGTCTGCGAAAAAACGAATCATCGGGGCCGTCTTGACGGTAGGACTGGTCGCAGCTGGCGTCACCGTATTCCAGGTGCGGGCAGCGCTAGGACCCGCGCTCGACGTGCCAGCCATCTGCAGCGTCAAGCCACAAGCCGGCTGGCTTATTCAGAACGTCTCAGTGTTCGACAGTCGCAGCGGTCGCGTCTACGAACACCTCGACGTGTACTTCGACGCCCAAGTAGGCCCCGAGATCATCTCGGTCGGTCCCACGGGCTCTCTTCCACCCAACGGCGCCACAGTGGTGGATGGTCGGGGCCGAACCGTGCTGCCCGGATTCGTGAACGCGCATGTGCACGCGCTGTTACCCGTTGGGGCGCCCTGGAGCCCCGTCTTTCCGAGCGCCGCCTACAACCTCGACGCCTGGCTCGCCGCGGGCATCACCACCGTCTTCGACCTCGGCGGGCCATCCGCAAATCTCGGGGCGCTCGCGGTCCAGCTGGAGTCGGGTGCGCTGCTGGGGCCACACTTGCTACACGGCGACACCCTGATCACCGTCCCGGATTCGCACCCACTACCTGCAGGAAGAGCCGTGCTTCCCTGGCCCCTTGGGATGCTGGCCGCGAACAGCATGTACGTCGTCGACGACAAGGCCTCCGCACGGGACGCGGTAGCGCGCATCGCCGCAACTGGCGCACCTTGGACCAAGAGCATCGTCGACGAGCTGCCGACCGGTAGCCCCTCCATGAGCCGAGCCATCCTGGGCGAAGTCCTCACCCGAACCCGAGAGGCCGGCATGCGCTCTGTGGTGCATGTGGGTGACGAAGAGGACGCAAAGCTCGCCGTCGAAGCCGACCTCCAAGCGCACATGGTCTACCGGGGAGCCCTCCGCGAGAGCACCATCCACGCCATCGCCGCCTTGGACACCCGCGTGGTTCCAACGGTCTACGCCTTTCAATCATCCGAGAATTTAGCAGCTGGAACCTGGTCCTCTTCTGAATGGGACCGCGCCCTACACCCCCGTAGTCTCCTCGCTCCCCTCGAAGGCGAGGCGGGGGCCGCCATCCGCGACGTGCCGGTCATCGGAGCGTTCGCCCAGGAACTTCAGAACCACAGCATGCACTGGGACCGAACGCTCCAGTCCATGAACGAGCTGGGCGTCACGCTGCTGGTTGGCACCGACGCGCCGCTGCCCGGTGTCTTGCCCGGCTCGGCTTACCACAACGAGATCGACCGAATGGCCTCGGCCTACATCCCCATGGCCACCATTCTTCAAGGCGCCACGTTCGAGGCCGCCAAGTTTGTCGAAGAGCCCATCACCTTCGGCGCCGTCGAATCGGGGCTCCGAGCCGACCTGCTGCTGGTGCGAGGAAATCCCATTGTGGAGCCGCAGGCCGTTCACCGCATCGAGGCGGTGTTCCTTAGCGGAAGGCGGATTGAGAGAGACCCCAGCCGTCTTCCATAAAATCAGAACCATGCTGAGGCGTCACGCACTCGAAGATCCCACCCCGGCGGATCCTGCCCCGCAGTGGAATCCAGTCCTCGACCTGAGCGCCGGTGACCGCGTCGGTGGCCAGCGCGCGAACAATGACATAATACCGGCCCGCCGGAACATCGGGCACCACAAACAACTGCTGGGCCATCAGGCTGCTTTGAGCCGACACCGCCCACCGGACCACCGTGCCGGAGCTGGCGTCGGTGATGGCCCAGGGGTTCCAGACCGTGGTGAGCACATCGTCTTCGGAGAGCCACATCTGCAGGTCCACATTCACATCGTGGGTGGACGGGTTCGACAGCGAGATCACCGTACGAACCTCGTCGCCGTCGCAGGCCGTGGTGCCGGCCGCAGCCCACACCGGCGTCATCTGCGGAGCGTCCGTGCCACAGGTGGCGATTCCGTCGTCGACGCCTTCGCCAGCCGTGTGCAGCAGACTGATGGGGAGATTCCGCTTCGCAAACACGTCGGCCCACTCTTGCCCCACGCTGGGTAGACAGAGGTCTTGGATTCGGGCGGGTAGGGGCGCTGGACCGACGACGAGGTCTTCGAAGTCGGTGTAGTCGTTGAGAATGGAGATCTCGAGGTGCTCGGTGGAGGGGTCGGGATAGCGCTCTCGGAGGCCCTTTACGTCGGCAGCCAACGGCCGCATCTTCTGGCCGTCGGGCCGGTTGGGCCACGGAGCGCCACCATAGTTCATCAACGAGAAGACATTGGAACGGTGGGCCAGCCCCAGCGCGTGACCCAATTCATGGGCGTACAAGCCACGGAACCAACGACCGGCGGGGTAGTCGTAGTACCTGTCCGGCTCGCCATAGTCGGGTAAACCGGCGACCGCGGGTCGAGTGAGGCCAATAAACGCCGTGTTACCGCCACAGCGCCGCCAGCCCGCGTTTGCGAAGCACAGGTCCGGGTCGTTCAGTGCGCAGACTTCGTCGAAAAACCCAAGATGGATGGTGGGGGTGGCGTCGACGTTGTTCGCGTAATCCTGCAACACAAAGGTGGAGTTCTCCTCGCGCACGCTGATGTTCAGGCCCAGGCCTCCGATTCCACGCAGCACATCGGGGTAGTCGGGGATGGCGTCGAGAAGGTTGTTCTTCTGCTCCCAGGTAAGATCGCCGGTGTCGGGGCCCGCCATTCGGGGTTCACCTGTCGGGATCTCTACGTCTTGAACAGCCTGGGTTGGATAGTGAAACACCAGCTCGATCTGTCCCAGGTCGGCGGGGTTCTCGCCGTTGAGCACGCACTGCGCCAACGCGACTTGTGGCAACGCCCACAGACCCATGCAGACCGCGAAGAGGTGGTTTATAAATCTGCTCAAGTTCAAGCCCCCGGGGCGTTCGCTACAGCGTAACACACTTGCCCGATTCGAGGCATTAGACGCCGTCAGGCGCTAAAAAGCCCAGCGCGGCCCATTGGGCTTGGGCCAGCTGCCAGGACTTCGCCACACAAAGCACGGTGACCATTTGAGCCTCTGGATGGGGCTCGCTGGTAAACAGCACACCGGACTCCAGCCCCGACGCAGAGGCGGTCATGGGCAGGGCGCGAACCGCGGCGACGAACGCGGCGATCGATTCATATCCGGCTGCAGATACCTGCTTGCGGTGCAAGAAATACCAGGCGCCATGGCCACGGCAACGGGTTCGGATCGCCAAGGCCACCCGACCCATGGTGTTGCGCGGATTGACCTCCAGCAGCGGATTGAGCTTGAGGCCGTCAACGGTTTGGTAGATCATCGCGTCAATACCTATTGGACCGCGAAAACCGAGCATTTTGGCTCGTTCTCCCGCGTAGATCGCCGCCGAGTTGAGCTGCTTGGCGAGTCCATGGCGATGCACCACCCGCGCAACATCGCTGGAGACTCCCTGGGACCAGGCGCCGATGACCGCTCCCCGATACGCCCCATTCGAGGCCGTCCAAAACCGGGTGAGGCCCAGGACCTTCACCTTGGAGTCGGTGACGTCCACCTGTACGGACAAATCAAGGACCCGGTTCACCCAAGGCTCCACCAGGATCGGCCCCGCCGCGAGGTGGCGATTTAACCAGCTACGACCGCGATCATCCAGGGGCTTGGTGAGCCGAATCCGATGCTGTCCCGAGCTACTGAACGGTGCCTTAGCCACCCAGTTTTCGGCGGTCAGGAGCGCCTCTACGTGGGCGACAGAGGTACACAAGCCACCGCGTTCATCTTCGAGCAGGTCGTTGCCAGGGGCCGACTTCTGCCAGTCCCGCTTCACGCCAAAGGCCCAGGTCTTGTCGTAGAGAACCTGGTGATCTGGGTTCCAAGGAAGCGCTCGCAGTTTGGCTTGAACCGGACTCCAGCCCCACGGGCACCACTGAGCCACGGCCCGCTCGCCGAGTTCTTCTGCCGAGTCCAAGAACTCTGGAATTGGAAAGCCCGCCCGATGTAGGGGTTGTAGCGTGGCGATGGACGGCCGAGGCGCCAGCACCACATCCTCCTTATGGGCCAAAAACATCGGTAAGCTACCCAGATCGCGGGCTACAAAGCGCATCTTCGCCTTCACCGTGCGACCGGCCACCTCCTCTTCGACGAAGGGGTCAAACGAGAACACCCGCGGCGGGCGCCCCCGAGACACATTGCGCAGCTCGAGCTCGTCGACGAAGGCAGCGGAGAGTCCTGCCCGAGCTCGCCCCGCTCGATCGAAGATCGGCCCCTTGGCGCGCCCCGGACTCAGGGGGAATTCAAGCGCCGCAGCGTAGCGCTCGAAATCCAGTCCGCCCTGAAAACGCTGAAACCAGCGGACGCCATGGGCCACATGCTGAATTTCGTCCTCGTAGACGGTGTTCAGTACGGTCACTGAGTCCTCATCGTCCACCGCAGCGAAGGCGCGCTTCCAGTACAGCGTGAAGTCGAGATTCGCCTGCTCATAGGTGAGGCTAAGGGCCGCGAGAAATGCGGCGGGCGTCGGTAGGTCGACCACCGTGTCCCAGAAGAAATGACCGGCGCCCACCTCTCCGAGAGACACGCCCCAGGACTCGGCCCGGGCCTGGTACAGCCGGAAATGCCGTTGTTCGTCCGCGATGATGCGCGCCAAACCCATGCGGAAGCTCGCCGGAGCGTTGGGAAATCTGAGCAACGCCAACGCCATCAGCTCAGCCGCTTGGAGCTCGTGATGGGCGAAGGTGTGTAGCGCCTGACCGCGGATCTCGGGGCGCTCCAGGCTGGCCAAGGTCGGCGGCGCGGGGATCGGTTGTGCAGACACGACCGGAAGAATACTCGGACGACCCGGCCAAGCTGGCGGGTTCACAGGGTTGCCGGGCAACTCGTCGGTGAACACCTCGGGCGCAAACAGCTTCTGGTCCAGGTCGGCGCTCAACAGCACCTGCTGAGCAAAGTCTCGAAGTTCCATAGCCACTCTCTATTACACTGAAGTCCCTTCCGGAGGTGCTCCCTGTTCCTCTTCCTGCTCTCGCTCTCTGCCTTCGCCACCCCACTCACCGACGCGGTGGCCTCGGGGGACTGCGAGACCGTCCTCTCAGACGCCCCTACCCAGGTGCCCTGGACGATTCCGCGCGCGCGCTGTTCCCTCACCCGTGGCGATCCCGAACAGGCGTTGCAGACGTTGGCGTCCGGCCCAAACGATGGCGAATTGGCCCCGTACGCTCGACTGGTTCGCGCCCGGGCCCACATCGCGCTGGACCAGAACGCGCTGGCGCTAAAAGACCTGGACGGTCTGCGTCTGCCCGGGGCGGGTGCGGTCGAGGTCACCATGGCCCGTTCGCGCCTGTTGGCGAACCAAGGAGACGTTGTCGGCACAGATGCGGCCACCAAGGCGCTGCTGAAGAAGGAGGCCGAGGCCTTGTATCTGCGGGCATTGGCGCGCGAAAAGAAAGGCCAACAGCTGTCCGCCATCGAGGTGTACCAGGAGGTTTGGGCCCAGGCAAAAAACGGTGGCTGGGACACCCTTGCCCAGGAATCGATCACCCGCCTCGGCGGCAGCGCGCCCGACGTCGTCTCCGAATCGGGTCGCGCATTGGCCCAGCGACGTCGGGTGAGATTGTCTAAGGGGTATCGGAACGAAGAGGCGTTGGCCCTCGCAGATGCCCTGGCCGCAGACCATCCAGCCACCACCCGAGCCGAGAAGCTCGCCCACGCCAGGCTGATCCAGAAGTCCCGTGACTACGCGGGCGCGGCACAGGCTTGTGGCGCAGTGCTGGGGAAACCGGCCGAGGCGATGGGCAGCGCCGATGAGCTCTATGCGTACGGCCTAAACTACGCGCGCCAGGGAGACTACGACACCGCGGGCGTCCTCTACCACCGGGTTGTGGCGCAACACCCGGCCACAGCCACGGCCGTGACGGCCAGCTACAAACAGGCCTACATGGCGCAAGACCGCGGGGACTGCGAGAAGGCGTTGCCGCTGTTCGCGACACACCGAGAGGCCTATCCCAAGACGAAGCACCTCTCCGAGGCCCTCTGGTTCGAGGCCCGGTGTCTGTGGCGCCAGGGCGACCACGAGGGGGCCTCAACCGCCTACGACCAACTGCTGGCGGCGGTTCCCAACAGCAGTCTGGCCCCCGGAGCCGCCTACTGGAGCGCCCGCGCCAAGGGGCTGGCCGGCGACAAAGTGGGCCAAGACACGGCCTTGCAGCAGGTGGTGAATCGGTGGCCGACCAATGGCTGGTCGTACTTCGCCACGGT
>JAACDH010000316.1 GCA_009936995.1 Rhodobacterales bacterium | reverse complement strand
CAGTGATACAGCGCATCGTGGGCCTCGGAGGGCGGAGCGGGGTGGGCCTTGCGGAGCACATCGCGGTGCGACCAACCGTTGCGCTGACGGTACTTGCTGACCTGGTAGGCGAGCGAGTCGACATCGTTGCGCTGGTACCACCGAGAGAAGGCGCGCCGGGTCACGCGGCCCCAGCCACCCATCGCGTCGACCGCCGAAGCGAGCTCGAAGACATGGGTGCCGGTGCGGCAGACGCGAACCACTGCATCCGCAGCGGCCTTTCGGGTGGACAGGTCGCCAGCCTTTAGGCAGATGGCGAGCGCGAGGATGGCGGCGTCGTTGCGGGGGGCACGACCGGAGGTCGACACGTCGACGATGGTGCGCACGGTGCGGAGGCCATCGACGTCGATGCACTGCATCACGGCTTCGGCGTTCTCAAGAGTCAGCTTGCGCGAGCTCGCGTAGTAGGAGCTGGCGCTCGAACCCAACACAAGGAAGCGCACGAGGCGGGCCCAGTGGTCGACCTTCCACACGTAGCCACCGGCCGAGTTGGGGACCTGAGGGGTCTTCACGTCGGCCATGGGGGCGCGTTGACCGGTCTGGAGGTAGGAGAGCATCTTGGCGAGCATGGGGAACCTCCGTCCATCCCCGCGTTGCATTGGCAAGGGGATAGATTGGGTTTGCGGCCCGGAGCCTTTAGATGGGCTTCCGGGCGAGGGTCCCACACCATGTGGGACAGCTGATGAAGAGGGTCGGGATGGGCGAGAGAGGCGGACCAGGGGGGAATTCTTAAAGAGAGATAACCCTGGACCTGCGGCCCATCCCGTTGGTGAGAGCGAATCCAACACAACGTGTGAACACGTGGCTGGAGAGGGTTCTGAAGCAGTCCGGCGAGCACTACAAGAGCCTCAGCTTCCGGGTTTGGATAGCGATAATGAACCCTCCACGGCTCCACACCAAAAAGGGGTATGCAGGGAGGACGACCCCCGCGCTCGGGGCGGGAAAGTGCGTGGGCAAGGGATTGCCACACGGGTGGTACGAAAGGAAAAGTCGGTAACCGTGTGGGTTCGGCCCGCGCAGTTCCTGGAAGTCAGGATAAGAGTGGCCTCGGCGAGACTCGAACTCGCAACCTCGGGTACTTGAGACCAATAACCGTCGACCTTCGGCCCAATCCCAACGAAAAGTCGGGCTTGGAAAAGAGGCGGCGCCGGTGTTTTTCGCGCTCTACCGATTGAGCTACGAGGCCGGGTGCGCGGTGAGCGCAGGGGTCGTCATTCGTGGTGCAAAGAGCTTGGCGGGTGGCTCGCTTGGAGCGGATGCCCGCCGGACGCAAATGACTAATGCAGGGGGTGTGCCAACTATTTCGAGCGCATGGTCCGACAGGCGTGGTTTCGTTGATAATGCTCTATTTGTCGATGTTTTAGGCGGATGTGGCATGCGCCCATACTCCGTTGCCCCTCTCCCCGCCGGCTCGGTGCTCAGTACAGTCTGATATATTTTGATAACAAAGTAGACGCATGGATAGTGCCGTCGAGCAGTCCCCCCGAATAGACTCCCTGCCGACCCGGAGGACCTTGTGGCCAGCTCCCTGCCCGCCTACTTTCACCCCCTGCGGGTGCGCTACGCCGACACCGATGCCCAGGGCCACGTGTACTTCGCGAACTACCTGACCTACGCCGACGAAGGCCTGTCCGGTTTTATGCGCCACATCGGCTGGGGCTCTGACACCACGGAGCAGCGAGGCGTCGACTTCGTGTTTGCGGATGCCCAGGCCCGATACCGGGACCGCGCGTTCTTCGAGGATGTGCTCCATGTGCACATCGGGGTGGAGCGGATTGGGCGTACTTCTCTCGTTACACGCTTCGTGGTGCACCGCCCTGCCGACGACACGGTGCTGGCCGAGGGGCAGTTGGTGCAGGTGTGCTTGGCGATGCCTGCTCGCGAAAAGACACCGCTACCCAACGACCTTCGGGACAGCCTCGTGGCGGACGCGGTCTGAGATCGGGGTGGGTATCCACTGCGCAAGCAGCTCTTGTAGAGCGTCGGGGGGCAGCGGCTTTGGAAGCAGTCCCACCATGCCCGATGCCTTGGCGCGGGCATGGTCTTCGACGCCTGTGCTTGCGGTGAAGACCACGATGGGGGGTGCGTCTGAGCCCGCGCGGGCCCGAATGGTGCTGGCGGCTTGGTAGCCGTCCATGTCAGGCATATGGCCGTCCATCAACACCAGGTCGAAGGTGTTGGAAAGCGCCATTGTGATGGCCTCTTGACCGGTGTTCGCGGTGTGGACCTCGACCCCGAGCTTTTCCAGTGCCGCCTCGGCGACGATAAGGTTGAGCGGCTCGTCGTCGACCACGAGCACCCGTCCATGAAGGGCTTGCTTGGTGGATGTGGCGACTCGGTCGGGGACCGGGAGAGCCTCGGAGGGGCGCAGCGTGAGGTGGACCGAGGCGGTGGTGCCCCGACCCTCTTCGCTGTTTAGAGTGAGCTTTCCGCCCGTCTTCTCGACGAGACCACGCACGATGTACAGGCCGAGGCCGGTACCGCCGTGGCGGCGGGTGGTGGACACACTGGCTTGCTCGAACGGCAGGAACAAGCGTGGCAGCTCGTCGGCAGGAATCCCCTCACCAGTGTCGATGATGCTCACCACCACGTCGTTGCCTGTCTTTCGCGCCGACAACGTGACCTGGCCCTCGTCCGTGAACTTGATGGCGTTGCCGAGCAGGTTGAACACAATCTGACGCAACCGTGTGGGGTCGCCCTGCACTTGCCAGCCGGTGGGAGGCTGGACGTCGACGATGAAGTCAAGCCCCTTGTCGAGGGCCGGGCGCTGGAAGGTCGAGGCACACTCTTCGAGCAGGCGACCGAGGTCGACGGGGACAATCTCCAAGGTGAGGCCATGGGCCTTGAGCTTGGACAGGTCGAGCACATCGTCGACGATGAGAGACAGGTGGTTGCCGCTCGACAGAGCGGACTCCAACCAGCGGCGGGCCTGTTCGTCGATGTCGCGGGTGAGCACCAGCTCGGTCAACCCCAGCAGGCCGTGTAGGGGGGTGCGGATTTCGTGGCTCATCGTTGCGAGGAAGCGCGCCTGGGCTTCGGCGGTTCCAATGGCCATGGCCTCAGCCCGTCGGCGGGTGTGGTTTTCATCGGCCAGCTGTTGATTGAGCTCCTCGAGACGTTTCCTGGCAAGGGTGGACTGGGTCGTGCCAACCGCGACACAGGTCAATGCGGCCGCTGTGTACATCAGGAAGCTGAAGACCTGGAAGCTCAGCTGGTGGTCGGGGTGGGGAATGACGATGGCCGGCTCGCCGAGCAGGGCCATGAGGAGCGTGATGCCTATCGAGGTGGCGAAGACGGCGAGTTGCACCGCCAGCCCCCGAAGCTCCAGCAGAAGCCATGCCAGCACGGGGTAGATGGTCAGCCATGCTGCGTGGATGGTGGTCGCGCCACCCACGATGTTGACCGTGACTGTGAGGGACGCGACAGTCAGCGCCAGAAACGCCCAGCGCACAGATAGCGACGGCCCTCGCAATCGGGTCCGCACCGCGAGCGCAAGGTAGCCGAGGGCGCTGCCACTCACGATGGAGGCGGGCAGCAGTTCACCCATGAGTCCATAGGCAATTGCGAACGATGCGCTGACGATGGGGCCCAGCGTGATTGCGGTCTGGCTCGCCGTCATTGTATGCGATGGCAAGGGCGGCGGATTTGGAGAGTGTAGTCTGATCATCTCGTGCTGAGGGTGGGAGGAGTTCGGCGATTGTGCTGTTTGCTTCGGCGCACGGCAAGGTCTTTGACACGCCTACTACGCGGAGCAGGTCACCTGCAGGTCTTCTTGAGCGGAAGCTCCGCTGTGATGGCCACCTCGGACCACAGCTTGCTCACGCCGTCCTTGCCGGTGTGAAGGCCATCACAGACCTTGTTGAGCGATGCGATGGCTGCGCCAGCTCCCCAGGTCTCGACATCGAGGGTGCCCGATAGCGACAGTGGGTTGCCTTCGGTGTGCTTGACGTCGACCATTACGTCGTGGGTGGCGCCGTTCATGGTGATGGTGAGTGTGGCCTTGCCGGCACTGTTGGCCTTGACCTTGCCCGTGATGGCGGTGGTCTCGGTCATCGCGCCAAAGAAGCTCGCTTGAATCTTGGCATCGCGGTCAGGGTTCTTCGAGTTGACGGACGTGGTGTCGAT
>JAACDH010000315.1 GCA_009936995.1 Rhodobacterales bacterium | reverse complement strand
GCCATCTGGGTCGTTGTTCCCACCTCCGCACACCGCGGGCGGCTTGCGTTCTGTACTGGGCGCGTATGCGCTCGGCCACCGAGCGGCTGGCGAGAACCAGCCTAACACCCGGCACACCAACAGTCTGAATCAGGGCTTGGCCGAGCTGTCGAGCTTGTTTACTAAAGGAGCCCAGCTTGCGGTAGCGCCACTTGACAGACGTCCCGCAAGTAGACCATTTCAGCGGCAACGCGGTGGGCATCTTGGCCTTCGACCAGCAACCGCAGAACGGGCTCTGTTCCGCTATACCGAAGAAACACGCGACCGTGCTCGCCGAGTTCGGCCGTGGATTTCGCGATGGCGGCTTGAACTTCGGCCACGCCCGCTAGCACCGGTCGGCTGCCCACCCGCAGCTTGCTAAGCTCGCGCGGCAGGGATTTAAACGGAGCCACCGCCGCAGAGATTGTGTTGTGCCCGGACCACGCGGCGATGAGAGTGCGCAGTCCCGTGAGCAGGCCGTCGCCCGCAGCAAAGTCGTCGAAGAGCACGTGCCCAGACTCTTCTGCACCCAGCAAGATGCCTTGTGCGTCCATCGCTTCGCGCAGATGTCGATCGCCGACTGGCGTCCTGAGTACGCGAACACCAGGCAGGAGCGGCTCAAGCGCACCATTGCTCATCACCGTGACCACGAGGTCTGTGGCCCCCATGTGTCGGCAAAGTAGCCAGGTCAGCGCATCTCCAGCGATCCGTTGGCCTTTCTCGTCAACGAGAACACAGCGATCTGCGTCGCCATCTACGGCAAGCCCCGCGTCGCAGCGTTGTTCGATGACCAAGGCGGCAAGCCCCTCCGGATGCTCGCTCCCAACACCGTCGTTGATGACGCCCTCTCCCGCGCCGCGAAACACCCATTCCACCCCATCTAAGGTCTCGAGCCATGGCCGCAGGGCCAGCGCTGCACCGTTCGCCAAGTCGACCGCTATACGCTTGCCACGGAGCAATGAGGCACCGGCTAGGCAACGGCCCATGGCCTGCGTCCACGCGTCGAGAACTCGGCCGGAACCATCGTGGTTAACCCCGATTTGAGTGGGCTCTGGACAACCCTCAAGCCAAGCTTCGAAGATGGAAATTCCGTTGTCGTCGAGCTTGCGTCCCCCGCGGCCTACTAGCTTGAATCCGTTGTCTTTAGCGGCGTTGTGGGAGGCAGTGATCATCACGCCCGCGGCAGCCAGTTGGGCGTCGACGGCTACGCTCACGGCGCTTGTTGGCGTCATGCCCGCTCGCAAGCAGTCCGCTCCCTGGGCGAGCACTCCACGCACAACGGCCTCTTCAAGAGCGGGTCCGCTGGGACGGGTGTCCCGCCCGACCACAACGCGGTTACCACCTGTCGAAAACGCCAGCATCGCCGCCGCGCGACCGATGCGTTCTCCGGCGTCCTCCTCGATCGGCCAGTGTCCCGCCTCTCCCCGTACGCCATCTGTGCCAAATTTGATCTTCACTGTCTCCAAACCTCGATTTTTGGGGGGTCAACCTTGGCGATATGCACCTTCTGTCCGGCCACTGAGATGCGCACTCGGACGCCTTCGGATGGGCCAAAAGGAACGACATAGAAGGGATTCTCTGGCTGGTCGGGTAGGTGAACAAAGGCCGCGACATCGATGGGCTGAATCTGCGCCAGTGCCTGAGAGGCGCCCTCGAGGGTGACCTCGACCACGGTCGGTCGGGAGGCCCAGCCGTTCTGCGACCAGACGCTGATGGGGACACCCGAGATGACCCGGCGTTCGAGCTCGGGGGCGATGTCGATGTTTGCTACCAGCGCGGTCGACGGTCCAACAATGGTGACGCCCCGAGGCAGGTTAAGCACGGCGGGGAGCACCGAGAGTGTGTTCAGTGTGGACACATCGAGGGGTTTAATCGGGATCTCCATCAATTTGGAGACCACTGAACGCGGCCCAGAGATCTGGACCACGGGCGGTACAAAGGTGACTTTCTCGATGATGTGACCCGCGTCGGGTTCGCCCACCAAAACGGCAGTAACATTGACGTTTCGCTGGTCTATTTCGTCAAGGGTAAACCGAATCGCCGTGGGAGAGCAGCCGAGCACCTCTAGACCTTCCGGCAACCCCTGAACGTCGAACGAGGTGAACTCGACCTCGTGCTGCCCAACGCCGCTGGCGCGAATGTCGACGGGGAGTCGAACCCGAGCCTCTTTGGCCCGTTTTAGTCCGAGCCCTGTGCCGCGAACGGTCAGTGTGACCTGGCTGGGCAGTAAATCGGGGCTGATGAGGCCATCGCGTAACTGCCAGTCGACCGAGGCGCGGATGCGCGTTTCGTGCACTTGCTCCTGCTGCACGTACCACCAAGAGAGAATCGCGAGGACGAAAGATAGGAGCTTAAAAATAGGGTTTCGGGTAGCTTTACCCCATAACTCACGAAGCATGCGTGGCTCCGGGAGCAGGCGCATCAGCCTTAAGTTTGGATGCGCTGCGCTCGAGCTCCTCGGTGAGCAGTTGACGCAGTTCGTTGGCATCGGCGACCGGCACGATCTCGCCCAGATGAACCATCGCCACCGTGCCGCGTTCTTCGGAGACCACCAGGCAAATGCCGTCCGTAGCCTCGGGGATGCCGATGGCTGCGCGGTGACGGGTACCGTAGGTTCTGGCGATCTGTTTCGACAGCGAGATGGGCAGGAACACGCCTGCGGCTACGATGCGCTGTTTGGAGATGATGACGGCCCCGTCGTGGAGCGGGCTACTGGGGTGAAAGATAGACTGAAGCAGCTCTGTGGAGAGCACTGCGTCGATGGGATGTGCGCCTTCTAGGTACGGTTCGAGGCTGGCTTGTCGCTCGAGTACGATGAGCGCACCGATCTTGCGGTGTGCGAGGGCAAAGAGCACTTTTACTACTTGCTCCAGCACTTTCGCGTCGTTGGGACGTGCATAGGTCTGGCTGAAGAAGGTACCACCCGCGCGGGCCAATGCGCGGCGAATGTCCTCTTGAAAGAGGATGAGTAGCGCCAACACAATGTACACGAACATGTGGTCGAGCACCCAATGGACGGTCACCAGGCCCATCCACTCGCTAAGGCCATAGAGCACCACCACCAAGGTGAGTCCTAACAAGCTCTGTAGCGCTCGGGTGCCGCGCATTAGGATAAGAACGCGGTAGATAATGAACGTAAGCAGCGCGATATCGAGCCAGTCAGATAGGTCGATGGTCACGAAAAGGCTGTTCTGGAACCAGTTGGAGATCGCGTTCATTCGAACCCTCCGCAGGCGTTAAACACCGCGAGGGCTTGTTGAGTGGCTGCAACATCGTGCACCCGTACCCATTCTGCGCCCACTCGGGCTGCCGCCAAGGCCGCTCCGACCGAACCAAACACCCGCTCTGAGGCGTTAGATTGCTGGGTGAGCTCGCCAATGAAGCGCTTTCGAGACGCGCCGATGAGCACAGGTATGCCAAGCTCTGACTGCATTCGAGGCACCGCCGCGATGAGCTTAGGGTTGTCGAGCAGCGCCTTGCCGAACCCCAGACCTGGGTCCGCGATGATGTGCTCGTGGCGCACACCGGCGGCTCTTGCGAGTGCGATTCTTTGCTGTAGAACGTCGATGACCTCTCCCACAAGATCATGGTACCCGGTCTGACGCTGCATTGTTGCGGGCGTGCCGCGCATATGCATTAAGATCAACACGCATTCTGCCTCGGCACACACGGAAAACATCTGCGGGTCTGCGCCCGCGCTGACGTCGTTGACCATCCAGGCGCCGGCCTGGAGCGCGGCACGGGCGACCGAGGCCTTGCGGGTATCTACAGAGATCTTCAGGTCGGCTTGCACACGGAGTAGCCCGCGAATGACCGGTAGGACACGGTCCTTTTCCTCGGCTGCGCTAACGGGCGCAGCGCCCGGGCGCGTGGACTCTCCACCCACGTCTAGGGCATATGCGCCTTGCTCGATCAGCGCGAGACCATGGGCAATTGCAGCGTCGGCCCGCGCGAACTGGCCTCCATCTGAAAACGAGTCAGGGGTGACGTTGACGATGCCCAGCAGCAGCGGCTGCCGGTGGAGCATTAGGCGACGCCCATCCACTGCATGCCAGTGGGATGGACAGGTCCCGCAGCGTCGACAAGGGCGGCGAACTCTTCGCCGTCCAAGGACTCTTGTTCAAGGAGCGCGTCGGCGACTGCGTGAAGGACGTGGATATTATTCTGCAGAATAGCCTTGGCGGCTTCGTTGGCCCGGGTGAGAATGCTACGGACTTCGTCATCGATCAGGCGGGCGGTGTGCTCGGAGTAGCTCTGCATGCGGGTCATTTGACGGCCCAGGAAGGGGTCGGCGTTGCCCTCGCCCCAGGAAACGGGTCCCAGCTCTTCGGACATGCCCAGATCGCAGACCATACGCCGAGCGATGGCGGTCGCTGTCTTGATGTCGGAGTAGGCGCCGCCCGTGAGCGACTTCATGGCGACCTCTTCGGCGGCTCGGCCCCCCAAGGCCATGGTGATCTGGCGGTGCATACCGTTGCGGGTCTCGGACAGACGGTCTTCGCTGGGAAGCGTCCAGGTGACGCCGAGGGCCCGACCACGAGGCATGATGGTGACCTTGTGGACGGGATCGTAGTCGGGAAGCAAGTGGGCGACGATGGCGTGTCCGGCTTCGTGGTAGGCGGTGTTTCGCTTCTCCCACTCGGGCAACACCATAGAACGCCGCTCGGGCCCCAGGGTGATCTTCTCGCGGGCGTCGAGGAGGTCGGTGTGCTCTACCTGCGTCTTGTCGTGGCGCGCCGCCAGCAAGGCCGCTTCGTTGCAGAGGTTCTCGAGATCGGCGCCGCTGAAACCGGGGGTGCCCTTGGCGATGACCTTTAGCTCGACGTCGTCGTGCAAAGGGAGCTTGCGGCTGTGGATCTCCAGAATTTGCTCGCGGCCGCGAACGTCCGGATTGGCGACCATGATCCGACGGTCGAAGCGCCCGGGACGGAGCAAGGCAGGGTCGAGCACGTCGGGGCGGTTTGTGGCCGCGATGATGATGACGCCTTCGGTGCCCGCGAACCCATCCATCTCGACGAGCAGCGCGTTCAAGGTCTGCTCGCGCTCGTCGTGCCCACCACCCATGCCAGCGCCACGATGGCGACCAACGGCGTCGATCTCGTCGATGAAGATGATACAGGGAGCGTGCTTTTTGCCTTGCTCGAACAG
>JAACDH010000044.1 GCA_009936995.1 Rhodobacterales bacterium | reverse complement strand
TGGAAGTCCGGATCGATCTGTAAGGCGGCTGCGCGGCTTCGGATATAAGTAAACGCTGCGTTTCCACTCTCTTTTAACCAGTCGCCCAATCGCCCGGTCAGGATGAACTTGCCCTTGCCGGGCACGGTCGCTACTTCGATGTTGAGCAGCTCGCCGCCCCATGGACTGACGGCCAAGCCTTTGACCAGGCCAACGGTGTCTTCCTTTTCGCGCTGACCGATGGTGTATCTAGGAATACCTAGTACTTTGGACAGATTTCCGGTGACAATCTTCAGCTGGGTTTCGGGTCCGTTGAGCACCACGCGTCGGGCGACTTTGCGGCACATCTTTGCCACCTGTCGCTCGAGCTCGCGGACGCCTGACTCTTTGGTGTATAGCTGGACAGTCTGCTGCAGGGCTTTGTCGGACAAGGTGAGATTAGTCTCTTGAAGGCCATTTAGCTTCATTTGACGTGGCAACAGGTAGCGGCGACCGATGGCGATCTTCTCGTTCTCGGTGTAGCCGGACAGCTGGATGATCTCGAGGCGGTCGCGCATGGGCAGGGGAATGCCCTGGAGCGAGTTGGCCGTGCAGATGAACATCACGTGGGAGAGGTCGTAGTCCTCGTCCAGATAATGGTCTTGGAACTGGTGGTTCTGCTCGTGATCTAGGACCTCGAGCAGCGCGGAGGCAGGATCGCCGCGGAAGTCGTTGGACATCTTGTCGATCTCGTCCATGAGCAGGACGGGGTCTTTGCGGCCGGCGCGCTTCATGGCGTGAATGAGCTTGCCGGGCATGGCGCCGATGTAGGTGCGGCGATGGCCACGGATCTCGGCTTCGTCGCGCACGCCGCCCAGGGCCATCTTTACGAAGGGTCGGTCGGTGGCGCGGGCAATGCTGCGGACCAATGAGGTTTTACCGACACCAGGGGGACCGACCAGGCACAGGATGGGACCGCGCACCTTGTCGACCAATCGACCCACCGCCAGATACTCGAGGATGCGCTCTTTGACCTTAAACAGGCCGTAGTGGTCGGCGTCGAGGACCTCGGCAGCTTTCTCGATGGTGGGCTGTTCTTCGCCGTACTCGACCCAAGGCAGCGCCAGTACCCAGTCGAGGTAGTTACGGATCACCGTGGCTTCTGCCGAGATTTGGTTCATCTTGGAGAGCTTGCGCAGCTCTTTCTCGGCGCGGGTGCGCATGGCTTTGGTGAGCTCTTTGTCGGCCAGGGACTTGGCGAGCTCTTCGATGTCGCTGCTGGAGTCTTTGTCGCCGAGCTCCTTCTGGATGGCTTTCATCTGCTCGTTGAGCCAGTACTCGCGTTTGTTGCTCTCGCGGTCGCGTTTGACCCGGTGTTTGAGTTTCTTCTCGACTTGGAGAAACTCGATCTCGGTGAGCAGCGACTTGTAGATACGCTCGAGGCGCTTGCCCACATCGACTAACTCAAGGAGCTCTTGGCGCTCGGCGAGCTTGAGGTTAAGCGCCGAGATGAGCGCGTCGGCTAAGCGGTCGGCGTCTTCCATGGCGTTGACAGAGAGCAGCATCTCGGGCGGGACCGATCGGTTGAGCTTTACATAGCGCTCGAAGGTGGTCTTTGCCGTGCGCATGATGGCTTGGACTTCCACGTTGGGCTCGCCGGAGGTGGGATACTCCTCGACCTCGACCTGGAAGAAGGGCTCGGTGGCGGTGTAGTTCAGTATCTTGGCGCGGCGCAGACCCGTGACCAAGATTTTGGTGCTGCCGTTGGGCAGGTTGAGCACCTGCTCGATGATCGCGATGGTGCCGAACTCGAAGATGTCGCTGGCGTCGGGAGAGACCTTCTCTGCCAGTCGCTGGGTGACCAGGATGATCTCTTTGGCATCGGTCTGGTTGGCCGCACCGATGGCGGCCAGCGACCGAGGACGACCGACGAGGAGATTCTTGGGCATGTGGGGGAAGACGACCGTGTCGCGGAGTGGTAGCAGTGGCCAGGTCTTCTTCATCCCCATTCTTCCTCGTTCTCGTACACCAGTATGGGCTCGGCTGTTCGAAGAACGACGTCTTCGCTAATAATGCACTCTTTTACGTTCGACTTTGATGGCAGCTCGTACATGACGTCGACCATGATCTCTTCGAGGATGGCTCGGAGACCGCGTGCACCGGCTCGGCGGTCGAGGGCCTCGCGGGCGATGAGCTGCAAGCTTCCGTCGGTGAACTTCAGCTTGACGTTGTCCATATCGAACAGCTTTTGGTACTGCTTGATGAGCGCGTTTTTCGGCTCTACCAGAATCATTCGAAGGGTGTCTTCATTGAGCGGGTCGAGGGTAGCGATGACCGGAACACGACCGATGAACTCGGGAATGAGGCCAAATCGCATAAGATCTTCGGCTTCGACTGCGGCCAGAAGCTCACTCTGGGAGTATTTGTGGCGTTGCTTGACCGTGGACCCAAAGCCCATCTGTTGCTCGCCCAATCGACCCTCGACAATCTTCTCGAGGCCCACGAATGCGCCGCCGCAGATGAAGAGGATGTTGGCGGTGTCGATCTGCAGGAAGTCTTGCTGGGGATGCTTGCGTCCACCTTTGGGAGGAACGTTGGCAACGGTACCCTCGATGATCTTCAGGAGGGCCTGCTGCACGCCTTCGCCCGACACATCACGCGTGATGGAGGGGTTCTCTGACTTGCGGCTGACCTTGTCAATTTCATCGATGTAGATGATGCCCTTGCAGGTCTGCTCGACGTTGTACTCGGCCGCCTGGAACAACGAGAGGATGATGTTCTCGACGTCTTCACCTACGTAGCCGGCCTCGGTGAGGCTGGTGGCGTCCGCGATGGTGAAGGGCACCTTGAGGAACTTGGCCAGTGTTTGCGCCAGGAGCGTCTTGCCGGAGCCCGTGGGCCCGACCATCAGCACGTTGGACTTCTGGAGCTCGACGTCATCGTGGCCGCTACGGGCGTCGATGCGCTTGTAGTGGTTGTGGACGGCGACCGACATGACCTTCTTGGCGCGCTCTTGGCCCACCACGTATTCATCGAGAAAGTTGTAGATCTCGATGGGCTTGGGCACGAGGCCCCGCGTGGCGTAGAAATCCTCGCGGTCGTATTCTTCGGTGATGATGTCGTTGCACAGCTCGACGCATTCATCGCAGATGTACACCGATGGACCGGCGATGAGTTTACGAACTTCCTTCTGGCTTTTACCGCAGAAGGAGCAGCAAAGATCTTTACCGCCCGTGGTTGCCTTTCGACGCAAGTAGTCTCCCTACGCTTTTTCGGCTTCTTCGGCTTCTTCGTTGACCTGTCCGATGACTTCATCGACCAGGCCGTACTCAGCCGCCTCTTTGGCGGTGAGAATGTAGTCGCGCTCGGTATCGGCGGCGACACGCTCGAAGGGTTGGCCCGTGTGACCGGCCAACGTGGTGTTGAGGGTCTTCTTCCAGCGGAGAATCTCTTTCGCCTGGATCTCGATATCCGTGGCTTGACCGCGAAATCCACCTAGGGGTTGGTGGATGAGGACGCGCGCGTTGGGGAGCGCCCGGCGCTTGCCGGCGGCGCCGCCAGCGAGGAGGACCGCGCCCATAGAGGCCGCTTGACCGACGCAGATGGTGGCCACATCGGGGCGGATGTACTGCATGGTGTCGTAGATGGCCATGCCGGCGGTGATCACGCCACCGGGGCTGTTGATGTACAGGTAGATGTCTTTCTCGGGGTCTTGAGACTCTAAGAACAGCAGCTGGGCGACAATAACGTTGGCCACGTTGTCGTCGACTTGCGTGCCCAAAAACACGATGCGATCGACCAAAAGGCGTGACCAGATGTCGTGTCGGGTTTCTCCCCGGTGGGTCATTTCGGTGACGGTGGGGATGAAGTAATTGGATGGACGAATCATCGGGAAGGCATCCTCAGGGTGTTCTGTGTGAGTTCGTAACCACAGGCGTGGTCTGCGGCGAGGTACAAGAACAGGAACCTCAGTTTTTGTTGGCCACAAAACGGGCGCGTACCCCGTGAGGGCAGGCATCCGACGAGGGGTCCTCCGAGGACTTTTCATCGGTCCGGAGCTTGTAAATGGGAAACCAGATACGACCTTCGGTGAAGATCTTTCACGAAAAAGCCCCGCCGAGGTAGAAACCGAAGCGGGGCAGGTTGCGTAGCGCGCCGAGGCGTACGCTACTTGCGCGCTTGGAGGGCGTCGAGGGCGCCCTTGCGTGCCTTGCCGTTGGTCTCGGCCTCGATGAGGGCGTCGATGTTGGCATCGTGGTCGCCGGTGGCGAGCGCAGCCTTCAGCTTGCCGATGGCGAGCTTGACCAAGGACAGGTCGGCGCCGGAGGAAGCGGCGGGGGCCTCGTCCTTCGCGGGCTTGGCCTTGGCAGCGGCCTTCTTTTTGGCAGCGGCCTTTTTGGCGGGGGCGGCCTTCTTGGCGGGGGCGGCCTTCTTGGCGGGGGCCTCGGCGGCGGTGGCGTCGACGGCGGGAGGGTCGACGAGCACGGCGCGCTCAAGGAGCCACTCGAGGGTCTTCTCTTCGAGGATGCGGTCTCTTAGCTCGTCGGTGGCGCCGTCCTTGACGAACCAGCCCTTGACGGCTTCGACGGTTTGGCCGCGGGTTTCGGCGAGCTCGGCGTATTTGGCGTCGAGGTCGGCGTCGGTGACCTCGATGTTCTCGGTCTTGGAGACGAACTCTAGAATGAGGCCAGCCTTGCTAGCGAACGCCGCGCGTTGGCGGAGGTCGGCGAGCTGCGATTCGGGGAAGTGGATCTTCTTGGGGTCTTGGCCGGTGCGCCAGGCTTGCTGCATCTTGAGCTCTTCGACGAGCATGTTGAGGCTGCTGTTGACCATTCCGTCGGGAACTTCGAAGGGGTTGGCTTCGATAAGCTTCTCGAGAAGGTTGGCGCGCGCTTGGTTGCGGGCCATCTCTTCGCGGCCGGCGGAGAGCTGGGCGGAGAGCGCGTTGCGCATGCCGTCGATGCCACCTTCAAAGCCGAGCTCGTCGGCGATGTCGCTGGTGAGCTCGGGGACTTCGTTGGCTTGGATGCTGATGACCTTGGCGGCCACGTTGAGTTCGCGTCCAGCGACCTCTTCGGTGCGGGCGTCCTCGGCGAAGGTGACCGTGCCGGACTTCTCTTCGTCGGCGGTCATGCCATCGAGGAATGGCTCGATGCCTGGGTAGTAGGGGTCGGCCTCGGTGCGAATCATGGTGCCGATTTCGCGGGCGACTTCTTCGTCGCCGTCGGTGACGGTGAGCTCACAGAGCACCATGTCGCCGATTTGAACACCGCGGTCGGTGACCTCGACGAGACGGGCGTTGCCCTCGAGGCGCGCCTGGACGGCGGCGTCGATCTCTTCATCCTTGATCTCGAACTTGGGGAAGACCACTTCGATACCGGTGGTGGTCTTTAGACTGACTTCGGGTCGGACATCAACGGTGATGCTGAACTCGAAGTCGGTGCCGCCCTTGATCTCTTTCGACTCGGCCAAGGAGGGCTGGCCAACCGGTTGTAGCTCGTTGAGACGGATGGCATCGGAGTAAGACCGCTGGATGAGCGCGTCGGCGACGTCCATGCGGACCTTGGGGCCGAACCGACCTTCAAGAACGCGACGAGGTGCCTTGCCCTTGCGGAAGCCCGCCATGCTGACCTGACCTGCCAACTTGCGGAAGGCGTCATCGAGCTGCTTTCGGACGTCTGCTGCCGGAACGACGAAATCCAGCTTTCGCTGGAAAGAACTAACGTTGCTGATATCGACCTTCATGGCTGCCTCTTTCGGAGGAGCGCACCATATGCGAAGAGGGGGACTTGAACCCCCACGGGTTACCCCACTGGATCCTAAATCCAGCGCGTCTACCAATTCCGCCATCCTCGCGATTATGGTTGCTCGTTTCCTGAATTTCCGTGTAGGGAAGGGAGAAAAGGAGTGGGCCCAGAAGGAATCGAACCTTCAACCTACGGATTAAGAGTCCGGTGCTCTGCCAATTGAGCTATAGGCCCCTAGCCTTATTTGTGATGTATGGGGTGGATAACGGGACTTGAACCCGCGACCCCTGGAATCACAATCCAGTGCTCTAACCAGCTGAGCTACACCCACCGCGCGGCCGTTTCCTATCCCCATTCGACGCCTACTGCCAAGCGTAAATCAGACATCAATTCTATTGATGTTCGGATGTATGGCTTTGTCCCTGCAAAGTTGTCACAAAAAGAGAGTGCCCTTGGTTTCGTATGAAGGCCAGCAGCGCGCTTTGCACGGCATCCAGACCTACGTTTCCTGGGCCCTTGAGCCCTCTCGGCTTCAACCTCCTTCGCTAAAGATCTGGGAATCCGAGGTGCAGGTGGATGGCCTGGTGGGCGTGGCGCGGGTGCTTCGGGCGGAAGAGGCCTCTTGGAACAGCTGGACGTCTGGGGCGCGGTTGTTCAACAACCGGGTGGCCCATGTGATCGAGGTGCGCATACAGGGCCCCGTCGACATCCAGTGGGTACCCTGGGAAACCCGCTTAGAAGTCAATGATCCGGAGTTCAATCTGTCTGCCGCGGCGTCGCCCGAGGTGCTGCTTTCCGACCTGAGTTATTTCGCGGTCGAGCAGGAGCGGTGGGTGCTCGAAGGCGATCTGGTGGCGCGAACCCGTGCTGCAGGCGAGTTCAGAAGCGCGTGGGTCGCTCCCACTTCGGCGGGATTGGAGGGCGTGATCGCCTTTCCATTAATGAGTGCAGACCTAGAGGATGGCGGCATGGCTCGGGCTGAGATGCACGTGTTGGCGCTGCGTCTCACGGTAACGGTCGAGGTGGAGGGCCAGCGAACGGCGCTGGTTTGGGTGTTCGACTAGCGCGGGTCAACCTAGCCACAGGAATAGGCCGGTGAGCACCATTACCGCGAGGGTCATGCCGGTCAACAGCGCCAAGAGTCCGGCCGAGACGATGGCCGTCGTGGACACGTCGCGCGTCGTGGGAGGCAGCGTGTGCTCGAGAAAGCCAGCTGGAAGCCGGGGTGCTTCTTTCATGGCTTCGGCTGGGGGCCCAATTCCGATGGGCATGGTGCCCGGCTCGGCCCGA
>JAACDH010000043.1 GCA_009936995.1 Rhodobacterales bacterium | reverse complement strand
TCCTGGCGCTGGAGGGCGAGGTCGGTCGCCTGTACGCGCGACTCAGCGCCCGCGTTCCCAGCGTGTTCGCCATCGAACGGCTGCAGGGGCCCGACGTAGAGGACCCATCCGCAGCCATCGCCGAGCTCCATAAAAAGGAACTGACCAGCGGTCTCGTACTGTGGCCAGAACGCGCTCAAGCCCTCACCCGTCCCGAGCTCGCGTTGGCGTGCAAGCGGCTGGGCCTCCCACGCGGCGGCCGACATGCCGAGCTGGTGCAACGGCTTCGCGGTCACGTCAACTGCCGCCCAGGGCGTTGGCTTCGCGTGCGACACAAGCCGCTTATCCGGCGACTCGAGCGGTGGGCATTTCTACAACGCCACCGGAATCGCAGCACCTTAGTGGTTCAACGGCTCGGTCATGTGATCTGGCCCGAGTACAGGCTCACGGACGGGCCCGGTCTTCACGCCAATCGCCGCGCGCTACTGCGATGGGAGGGTCTCCTCCACACCGAACTCACGACCGAGCAAGCGCTTGTGGCACTCCAAGACGGCTCCGCCCATGCCGGTGGGCGCCTCGATTTACACCATCGCCTGCACCGAAAGCTCTGTGAGAATGCCCGCGCGCTCGAACGAAGCGAGGTCGGCGAGGCAGTGACTCTGTACAAAAAGATGGACCGGGCAGGCTGGCCGGCCGACCCCATCCGCCATGCGCGATCGCTTGAATTGAATGGCGCACCCAAAGAGGCCCTCGACCTGCTGAGCGCTCATCGGAGCCGACATGGCCCCGTGCAGGCGTTGGGCATCGGCCGCGCGGGTCGGCGCCTCGCCCGCTCCCTCAACGGCAGCTGGGCACCCGATCGTCCACTCCGCAAGCCACCGAAACGTGAAGTTCGCCTGCAATCCATCGTCGGCGATGGACCCCGCCCCATTTGGCGGGTCGACGGACGTGATTGGACCATCGAGGCGGCGGTTGTCGCCGAGCTCACCAGCCTCGGCAGGGTCGCTCTTCACGTCGAGAACGCACTGTGGACAACACTCTTCGCGCTGCTCTTCGCCGACACCTACTTTCTCCCCGTGCCCAATAGCCTCCCCGTACGCTGGCTGTCAGGGCCCCTCGATCTCGGCAGTCCACGCTTCTATACGGCACGGCGCGCGGCGGTCGACCAACAGCTCTCAGCCATCAAAGCGGGAGCGGCCAGTGACCTGTTGAGCCACACCTGGCAAACAAGGTACGGACAGCGCCTTGGCGGATGCCACTGGGGTCTCACCACGGCGGATCATCTACGACGAATCGTCCAAGGCCTGGGACCCAAACCTCTGGTCGAAATTCTTCTTCGTTTGCTAAAGGAGGGCTGGCGCGCCGCTCGAGGGTTGCCCGATCTCGTGATTCTTCCCGGTCCCGAAATTCGCCTCAGACATGCGCTTCCATCGAAGCTGTCGGCGGGTCTGCACCTGGTGGAGGTTAAAGGTCCGACCGATTCGGTGCGCGATGCACAAGCGGTGTGGTTTGATCACTTACTGGTCGCACAGGCCCCCATTTCGCTATGGGAAGTAACCCCGCTCTTGCCTTCCGCGCGAGACGCCCGATCCCGCCCTCGTTAGAGGGCATCCAACCTATCCCTGGAGAACGTCGTGGAACCCATCATGGAGGTCTATCTGGCCACCGTTCAATCGAGCGGAGAAGAAGCCAGCATGCTGTCCCTCATCACCGAGGCTGACTTCATCGTCATCATGGTGCTGTTGGCCCTCGTCTTCATGAGTGTCTCCTGCTGGGCCATCATCGTCCAGAAGGCCTGGCGCCTGCGTGCTGCGCGCATCCAGTCGGCCCGCTTCCTCGACCTGTTCTGGAACACCAAGCGCCTCGACGAGGTGTACGAGCAGTGCGGTAAGTTCGGCAAAAGCCCGGTCGCCGAGGTGTTCAAGTCCGGCTACCAAGAGCTGGCCAAGATCATGGCTCAAAAGGACGCCGAGGGTCGCACAGCAGACGCCACCGACAACCTCACCCGCACCCTTCGCCGAGCCGCAGCGGTCGAGTCCACAAACCTGGAGGCCTGGGTCAACTTCCTGGGCACCACAGGCTCCACGGCCCCTTTTATCGGCCTAGTTGGCACCGTCTGAGGCATCCTGCGCGCCTTCCAGAAGCTGGGCAGCGCGGGCCAAGCCACCATCGACGTCGTCGGCCCCGACATTGCCCAAGCTCTCATCGCGACCGCCGTCGGCCTGTTCGCCGCCATCCCCGCGGTCGTGGCCTACAACTCGTTCAACCGCAGCATCCGGGTGCTCAACACCGAGATGGAGAACTTCTCGTCGGACTTCCTCAACATCGTCAAACGCCAGGTGCGCTAGACCATGGGTATGGGCGGCGGCGGCGGCAGCGGAACCATGGCCGAGATCAACATCACTCCTCTCGTGGACGTGATGCTGGTGCTCTTGATCATCTTCATGGTCACGGCTCCCATGATGAACAAGGCAGGCGTAGAGATCGATCTCCCCAAAGAAGAGGGACCGGCACTCGACCCCGCAGAAGAACAGTTGATCCTCTCGATCGACGCAGACCTGACGTACTACATCAACGACAACACGTTCACCGAAGACGAGCTGTCGTCCACCTTAAAGGCCGTGGCGAAGGCCAACCCCGACATGCCCGTGTTCCTACGCGCCGCCGGTTCGGTGCCGTACAGCACCGTGGCCCACGTCCTCGCTGCGGCCAAACAAGCGGGAATGCCGCGGGTGGGTCTGGTGTTCGACCCTATGGGCGCCCGAGACGAAGGTAAGGAAGAGTGAGCAAGATCCCGTCCGTACTCGACCCTCCACGGGGTTCGCTGCTGCCGGGGCTTGGCTGCTCTATCTTCGTCCACGGCACCTTAGTGGTGTCGGCGGGAATCTTCTCGCTGTTCATGCAGCACTGCGGCCCGTCAAAGCCCGTACTCGACCTAGATCGCACCATGGAAGTGTCCATGATGGTGCTGCCCAAGTCCAAGACCAACGTGCCCGAACGCGCCTCCCGAGCCCCCACGCCCCAGGGCTCCAAATCTGAGGCCCCAAAGACCGAGGCCCCTCCCAACCCGTCAGACTTGGTCATTCACACCGAAAACGCACCGGAAGACAACGGTGAAGACGGCGAGCTGCGCGATCAGATGATGGCCAAACTCGAGCGGCAGCGCCTCCTCGAAGATCTGATGGCCCCCGAAGGCAGCGTCGATCGAGACGCCTCCGACCCCAATAGCACCAGCGACGTGGCCATCAATGCCAACGGTGCGGCCATGCGGGGCGACCCCGAGTTCGCCGCCTATATCGCCATGATTCAGCAGCTATTTCAGCAGAACTTCAAGCCTCTGGGCGCCATCACCGCCGCCAACCCCGACTTGCTGACCAAGATCTTCATCACCGTCGACCCCAGCTCCGGCCGCATCCTGTCGTCCACGGTCGAACAGTCCAGCGGAATACCAGCCTACGACGCCGCAGCCGAGCGCGCCGTGTCTGCGATCACCACGGTTCCCCTGCCGCCCGAAAAGTTCAGCGCCCTGCTTGCCGAGGGCTACTTGGTGAACTTCACACCTCCAAACTAGCGTGGCGTTCTCAAGACGATTCCACTTGCCCCAAAGAATCTTCGCGCCCGGCGGGCCACACGAGGTGTTATCTGGCCGCCTTGCCCCTTTGTCCCGCAACACCTCGGGGATCCTTATGCCCTGGCTTCTAGCCTTCTTCATCGCTGTCCTGGTCGCACCTTCGGCCCACGCTCACGGCTTCATCATCAACGTCGCTGGCGGCCGAGATGTGAGCCTTGCGCTTCCCGATCCGCAGACGCCCTCGGGCGATCCTGCCGGCGACGCCGCCATCTTGTGGACCACCCTCCATCACGACCTCGACGCCTCAGGTTACTTCAAGCTCATCGACAAAGCGGCCTATATCGAGAAGGGCAAGGGGGTTGAGCCAGGTACGTTCACCATGGACAACTGGAGCCTGCTCAAGACGTCCGTTCTGGTAAAAACCCGCCTGCTGCCGCCCGGAGACGCCGCCTGCGATCCCGCCGGCAAGAAGCTCTGCGCCGACGTCTTTGTGTACTACGTGGTCAATGGCGAGAAGCTGCTGAGCACCCGATTCCGCAGCGACGCCGGCACCGCCCGACACCTGGCCCACAGCATCGCAAATGCCGTCCTGGAAACCGTCACTGGCAAGCCCGGATTCTATGGCGTCACCCTCACAGCGGTCGGCAGTCAGAGCGGCAACAAAGAGGTCTACCTGCTGGGACTCGACGGTAAGGGCGTGTCCAACGTCAGTCGAAATGGCAGCATCAACCTGTCTCCGGCCTGGAGCCCCAGCGGTCGTCAGATCGCCTGGACCAGCTACAAGAAATCGAATCCCGACCTGTACGTGAAGAACCTTGGCTCCGGACAAACACGAGTGCTGTCCAACATGCCGGGCATTAACACCAGCCCGGCGTTTCACCCCAGCGGCGCCAAAGTTGCTTTGGTCCGCAGTAAAGACGGCGACAGCGACATCTACGTCCTCGACGCCAACAGCGGCGCCGTCCTCGAACAGGTCACAAAAGGCGGCGGCATCGACGTGGCGCCAAACTGGTCTCCCGACGGCAACCTGTTGGCCTTCGCCAGCGAGCGGTCCGGTGGCTCGCAAGTCTACGTCAAAGACTACGGCACCGGCGAACAGCGACGCATCACCTTCGTGGGCGACTTCAACACCGATCCGGTCATCTCTCCAAACGGTGACAAAATGGCATGTGTCGGTCGCTCTCAGGGAGGCTTCGACGTCTATGTCGTAGGCATGGACGGCAAGGGAGCCATCCGCATCACCCAAGACATGGCCGACAACGAGGACCCCACCTGGAGCCCCGACGGCAACTATCTGGTGTTTAGCAGCACCCGAACAGGTCGCAGCGAGCTGTGGATGAGCACCGCCGATGGTCGCCACCAGGTGCAGCTCACCCGCAGCGGGGGCTGGACCCAACCCGCGTTCGCTCCCAATGGAGGTTCCTGATGCCTCGCGCCGCCATCGACATCGGAAGCAACAGCGTCCTGCTCACCATCGTCGACGACGACGGTCGTGTGCTCCACGACGAGGTCCAGGTCGTTGGCCTCGGCCGCGGACTCGGTGATCACGGGCTGTTCCAAATCGACCGAATCAAGGCCGCCGAGACCGCGCTCGCCGAGTTTGTCCGCACCGCACAGCGCATGGGCATTGAGCCTTGGTCCATTCAAGCCGTTGCCACCAGCGCCGCACGACGCGCCATGAACGCGCAAACCTGGTTCGCCAGAGTCCAGCGAAATCTGGGTCTCCGCGTGAAAATCATCAGCGGCGAAGAAGAAGCCCGCCTCACCTGGCTGGGCGCCATGCGCGAGCTCGAGGTCCCCGAGGGTCCCGTCCTCGTGGTCGATCTGGGCGGCGGCAGCACCGAGCTCGTGTTGGGCGAGAACGGACAGATCCAGCATCGCGTCTCTCTCGAGATCGGGAGTGTTCGACTCACCGAGGACTTTCTCGGCCCCAACCACGTCGTCGCCAACCCCGCCAGTCTGGCCCGTATGCGCAACCATGTCGAAGTGGCTGTGGGCAAGGTCAAGCTCGACGTCATCCCCCGCACGGTCATCGGCGTCGCAGGTACCGTAACCACCTTGGCGGCCATCTCCATGGGGCTAACCGAGTGGGACGCAAGCCAGGTTCACGGCTCCACCCTCACCCGCGTGCAGCTGGCAAGATTCATCGATCAGCTGCTCCCATCCACGCCCGAACAGCGGCAACAAATCTCCGCCGTTTCCCCACAGCGCGCCGACTATTTACTCGCCGGATCCGTTATCCTTGAGCGAGTCTTGCACGCAGCCAAGCGCCAGCGGTACGTCGCCTCGGATCGCGGTCTTCGGTACGGACTGCTCCAGCGCTAGCCAAGCTCTTGCCCTCGCGGGTTGGCTGCGGTACGTAGAACCACAAGCGGGCGTAGCTCAGTGGTAGAGTACAAGCTTCCCAAGCTTGGTGTCGCGAGTTCAAATCTCGTCGCCCGCTCTCCTCCGTTCCTCTCCTCGCTGTCCGCAGCATCGCCAACACCTCCCCAGCGCTCCTCGCGCGAATCGGGTCTTGGCATCAAGGTTGCACTGGCATGGCTCATGTCTGAACTACGCCGCCAGAATTTTGTTCGCGCCTTCCTCTCCAGCGTACTTGGCACCGGTGCCTCTCGGGTGCTGGGCGCGGTGCGCGACATGGCGATCGCTGGACTCCTGGGAGCCGGGGCAAGCTCTGACGCGTTTTGGCTGGCCTATACCGTTCCCGGTTTGTTTCGCAGATTTGTGGCCGACGAGGGCCTGACGGGAGCCCTCATTCCAGCTCTGGCGAAGGCCGACCAAGAGGGTGTGGATTCTAAGCAACTCGCAAATACCGTACTTTCTGCATTACTTCTAGCCAACGCAGTCTTGTTATTCCTCGGTTGGTTTGGCGCCGAATCCTTGGTGCGGCTGATGGCGCCATCCTGGGACGATCCAGAGAAAATTGCCGTCGCCACCAACATGACCCGCTGGATGATGCCCTTCGTCACCATGGTGAGCCTGGTCAGCTACTTCGAGGGACTGCTCAACCACAAGGGACACTTCTTCATTCCCAAGCTCGCACCGGGCCTTGTCAGTGCGGGAATCGCCACGGCGGCGGTTCTGCTGGGCACCCGCTTCGACGAGCCGGCCTACGCGCTGATCGTCGGTTTCTTGGTCGGCGGCGTCGCACATGTACTTGTGAACATCCCCATGGTGATTCAGCGTTGGGGCGCCGTCGGGCTCGGTACGAAATTCGCAGATCCTCGGTTCCGTTCCATCTCCAGAGAGATCGGCAAGGTGGTGGTCATCGGAGTGTTCGCCCAACTCAACATCATTGTCTTGCGACAGATCGGCGCCAGCCTCCAGGACGGCACCATCACCTGGTACCAAAATGCCATTCGCATCGTCGATCTCTCCCAGGGAATCGTGGCGGTGGCCATCGGAAGCGCGCTGCTCCCCGGGGTAAGCCGCGCCGTCGCAGCCGAAGATTGGCCCAAGCTGCGCCAAGACATCGTGGGCGCCATGCGGTTAGCGGCGTTCTTGCTGATTCCTGCGGCAGGCGTGCTGCTGAGTTTCGGCACCCCCATCACCGCGCTGCTGTTCCGTCGCGGCCGCTACACCTGGGAGTCTGTCGAGTGGACCGCCATGCTTCTGCAGCTCATGGTTCCCTTCCTCTTGGTGGTCGCCGCCCAGCAAATCTACAAAAAGGTGTTCTTCGCGATGAATGATCGCCAGACCCTGCTCAAAGTAGGTGCGCTCGGCGTCTTGGTCACCGCTGTCGTGGGCTTCGCGTTGGTCGAACCCCTGGGACCCGCCGCTTTGGGCGTCGCGCTCTCCACCGCCACCGCCGTGCAGTTGTTCTTGTACTTGGTCGTCTTGCACCGGAGACTCGGAGCAAACCTAGGGCTTGG
>JAACDH010000314.1 GCA_009936995.1 Rhodobacterales bacterium | reverse complement strand
GCTTCGCGGCGGGAACGACGTCAAATCGGAGCCATGCACCAACGCCCTGCGCCGTCGCAGTCAAGCACGTATCGGCTCAGGTGGTCGAGAATGCGGTTTTGGAGCTAGTCCGAGACGCAGCCCAAGATCCAAAAATCGTGGCGGCGGCGGTCAAGGAGGCCAACCGCCAGGCAGCGGAGCACTTAATTCCGCTCACCGAAGAGGTCGCCGTTCTCAATCGGCGACTGAAGTCGGTGGAGGACAAGGGTCGACGTCTCGTGTCCAGCTTGCTCGAAATCGAAGCTGAACAAACGAGTTTCGGCAAAGACGCCCTTCGCGAGCTCGACCAGGAGCGGCGGCAGCTCATCCAGGCTGTCGCCAACGCCGAGGCCGAGCTGTCGATCCAACGCAACTCTTCACTCGACGCCGCATTGATGACCGAGGCTCTTCGAGGTTTCGATGCGGCGTTCGACGAACTCACGGGATCCGAGAAGCGGGAACTTCTCGCACTGATCATCGAGCGAGTCGTTGTCCATCCTGACAACATCGAGTTCCACATCTTCGATGGTCGGTATGCCCGTTCCTGGCTTGATGGTCACGACGACCAGAACGACGAAACCCCTGGAGTTACCCAGGGGTTCGTGACCGGTACAAAATGGCGCACCGATTGCTAGCAAACAGGACCATTGCTGGACCTGTGCCTTTGGCGGTACTCCGGGCGCGCCCAACACCGACTTGTAGCCGCTCCGGTTCAATGCCACAATGGATCGGCCGACCCGGGGGAAGAGATCGCAACCGACGAGCCAAAGCACACGGACACCCCGCTCGGAACCGTGCGCGCCGACGCGCTTTACGCCACTGTTCCGTCCGGGCTTCTCATGCCCGACTCCCTCGCCCCACCGGCCTCTCAGCGCGCTAGTCTTACGCTTCAGCCCCCCCAGTCTCTCATCGGAGTGGCTTTGATTCCGAGGGTCGCCAGCATGCCCTTCGCGTCGGACGGTCTCTTCGGCGGAGAGACGCCCTTCGCCACCTCCAGCGCCGACCTCGGGTGGAACATCGACGACGTTGACGGTGTGCCCAATGGCCTGCCCAACCTCGTCCGCATCCTTTTCGGCCCCGACGCTGCCCCGCCGTCCGACCTTCCCCCGCCCACGCCCGACCCCTCGATGCGCGCTCAAACGCCCGAGTCCTCGATGCAGGCCGAATTCGAGCGAGCCGATGTCTTCGCCTTGCCCGAGTTCAAAGAAGATCCCGACGAAGGCGACGACTGGGACGAACAAGACGACGAATCAGAATCCGATGTTCCCGCCGGCCAGGCCGATCTACACCCGGATGGCGCTCCAAAAGATTGGCAGGCCCAATTGGATTCCCTTGCGCATCAACGATGGATATTCGCCGGTATCGCGTTGATCGTAGGTGCCGCTGCCGGAGCCCTTCTCATCTAGCTCCTCACCGGCTCCACTCAAGCGGGTGGCCGTTGCTGACCGATATTCTTTCGTCTCTCTTAGATTAACCGCGCTGTAGAACTCGCGCTTCATGTTGCTTCTCCGCGCGTTACCATTCGGGGACAGGAGAACAGCTCTGAACCGCAACACCACCATCGTCGTCAGTGTCCTTACCATCCTGTTGATGTTCGGCAACGCTTGGCAGGCCTGGACCATCCAAGACCTTCGAGCAGATCTCGAGGTCGCCGAGGGTCAGGTCAACGCCGTAAAGATGCGGGTCGCTGCGGCCATGGGCCCCTCCGCCATCGAGCAGGGAAAACGCCAGCAAAAGGGCACGCCCAAGACCTCCGGAGACGAACAGCCTGAGCCGAATGACCGGCGTCCAAGTCGGGACCAGGCCGTCAAGGTAGGCGGCGTCCCCACAGCCGCGGGCTCGGCAGTCTCCGCCGAAGCGCAGGTGGAGCGGCGCGGTCATCTGCGCGACGCGGTGCTCAACAAGATGCTCGATCGTGTGGCCCAGATCGCCCAGGAACGCGGCTGGGACGAGGGCGTCGCCGCCGACGCCATGGACATCCTCGAAGACAGCGTGGCCGCTACCGCAGAGGTCCGTGTGGCCATGGACGCCGGCCACTACACGGTCACCGAGGCCAAAGACGAAGTCCTGCGCATCAAAGACGACGCAGCCTTCGCGCTCGAAGACGCGCTGGGTCCCGAAGAGCACCAATTCCTCCAAGAAGCCCTCTGGGCCAAGAGCGGCCGGTAGGAGCCTACGCCCACAGGGACGAAATCAACCGCGAGCGTTGGGTGAACGTAGCTCCGAGGCGGGATTTCGATTCATGCATCTACGCCCCTTCATCGGATGCTTACATGCCAAGGTTTCGGATTAACCGCACCTCAATAAGTAGGGTCCAACTAAATTATTAGTGGCCAGCTGGAATTGTGCGCGCCTCGTCATCCGCTCGGGAGCTACAATCCATTAGCAACCAAAGGACGAGGTAACGATGACGATCACCCGCACGCTAGCCGCACTCGCCGTCCTCGGCATCCTATCTGCCTGTGGTGGCAGCACAGACGAACCAACGGCAGACACCCAGCCCTTCGTGCCAGCGTTGACATCCACGGCCGATACGGCTGTCGAATCCGGCCCACCCATTGCCGGCGAAGTCAGAATTTACGCATTCTTCGGCTGGGACGAGACCCTGGGAGTCGTGACCAAGCCAGACAATTATCGGTCCGAACTTGTGTTCGAGATTTCCATCGAAGATGGTAGTGCCGAAGAGGACTTCTGCGTAATACGAGTAGACTTGGAGGGGATGGTTGACAATCCCGCGGCGCAGGCCGAAGGGTGGCTGTTCGGGCTGATCGTACCCGAGGGCGACCCCATCGTCGAAGAGGACTGCACGGAAAAGGGGTTCGATTTCGAGACAAACGAGATGCGCTCGATTGAGCAGTGGGCGGCCGGTCCACACACAATAATGATGGGCTCAACAAGCCCCACCGATGACGTCGTCACGTGGCTTACCGATGTTTTAGGGGAGAGCACCGAGGACCTCAACAAATACGTGGGCGGCTCCGTCCAGCTAGATGGCTGGGAAGATGCGAATGATGATGTGTATTGGTATTCCTACGTCGTAGATGACGAGGGCATCCCAACAGATCTCGACAATGATTACGTCGATCGTAACGATATCTTCAACACGGAAGGTAAGTTAAAGACCGGCTACTACAACATGCGGCAGACCGTATTTTGGTTTTATTACTAGTCGGGTGTTTTCTGCGCTAGCGGTTCATCTCCCCCTATTGAGGGGTGCAGACACTTCGTCGACAAAGCGCAATAGGCACTGAAGGAGTGGATGGATCGTGCGCAGCACAGGCCAATCCAGCGACAAGCAGAGGCTCTCGCCCGAAAGATGCCAGGGCACTACCACTGCTGTGTTGGTTCGAGTAACTCGAGTTGCCTTCCTCTTGGGACTGTTCGCCTGCTCCGCAGAGGCGCCATCCAACGGGTCAACAGAAGACCCTCTCACAGACACAGATTCTACCCAGACTCCGACCGGGGACTCCGATTCGTTCGACGCAGGCACCGCTCCGGAGCCCGAGCCACGCTGGGCGCCGAGAGGGGTGGGGGGAGGCGGAGCCACCAGCGCGCTCTCCTTCAGCCCCTACGCAGATCTGTGGTTCGTCGGAACCGACATGGGCACCCTGTTTCGCAGCGTTGATCGGGGCCAGAGCTGGTGGCCTGTGCGCCACGACCAGGCGCGTTTCTCCAACGACCTGCCAAACGCCGCCCAGCTGGGCTTCAACGCCAATCCCGATGTCGTGTTTCATGCCCCTGCGGGCCTAGACCCGCTCCGGAGCGCCGACGCGGGCGAGCACTGGACATCCATCGATGTGAATGGGAACACCTCCCGCATCCGCTACTGGGTCGAGGACCCCACAGACCCCGACAAGATGCTGGCTGCGACCGAGCACGGTCTGGAGCAGTCGGCAGACGGCGGCCTGACCTGGACCCATCTGGTCGCTGGACTCGGAGACGCGCGGGGGAGCTTCCTCGATCACACCGCCTCGCCGGCGACGATCTGGCACGCGACCGACAGTGGCATCTGGCGCTCGGACGACGGGGTCAGTTTCGCGCCATGGCATGTGGGAGCCGTCCAGGCCTTCACCGGTGGCCGTGACGGATCCGGGCTGCTGCTGGCCTACCTGGACCGAGATCCCACGGCCTGCAGCTGGAGCGTCATCGTCAACACGCTGGAGAATTGCGGCCAGGTCCATGTCAGCGTCGATGAGGGGGCCTTCGTGGCCACCGGCCAGGAAGGGGGCGACCACCTGCAGATGGCGCGCAACGACTCGATGACCCTGTACACCACGGGCTCGCGGTCCTGGGAGAGCGCCTACGGCACCAAGGTGTGGCGGAGCCTTGACCGAGGCGCGTCGTTCGACCTGATCTTCCACCAGCAGAACTGGGATGTGCTGCCCTACGCGCCATGGCCGGCAAGCCAGCTGGAGTACAGTGCCGTGGGCTTGGATGTCGGCTGGTGGGACGGCGGCTACTACCACTTCGAGGTCGGCCCGACCGATGCCGATCTGATCGGCGGGAGCGGCAACTTCTTCATCCACCTCTCCGAGAATGGCGGGAGTTACTGGCAGTCGGCGATCACCGAGCTCGCCCAACCAGGCCCGGCAGCCGAGGAGATGTTCTGGCGGAGCTCTGGAATCGAAGTCACCAGCGTACGTCGGCTGCGCTTCCACCCGACAGACCCCCTCTTCGGGCTGGCAGCGACCATGGACATCGGCGGTCAGGTCACCGAAGACGGCGGGGACAGTTGGCGAATCAGCCGATCCACCTACAACGCGATCTACGATGTGGCCTTCGATCCCGCCAACACGGACCGGGCGTTCATCGCCACCGGCAGCATCCACGACTGGCCTCACGAGTGGCACGCCATGCCCCTTCTCGCCGCCGGCGGCATCTTCGAGACCACCGATCGGGGTCGGACCTGGACCCACCTCGATCCGGCCTTCAACCAGCAGTTCCTCTCGGTGGCCTACGACCCCGACACCGACACCGTCTACGCCGGAAGTCAGATCAGCGGGGTGGCTCGGCGGATAGCGGGGGGTCCCTGGGAGTGGATCAACACCGGGCTGGGCGCCGGCGATCTCATCGTGCCGCAGCTCGAGATCGCCCCAGTCGACGGAACCGTCTACCTGCTGCTCACCGGCGACTACGGCACCTGGTCCACCCGCGACCGAACCGGGGTGTACAGCCGCGCTCCGGCTGACGCGAGCTGGACCCATCTGCGCGGCACCGTGAACCATCCACCCAGCGTCAGCCAGGCCTACGAGCTGTGGTGGTACCCAACATCCTTCGCCATCGATCTGTCGCCTACCGGCGACCGCGACACGCTGTTCCTCACCGACCAGGAGAACAACGGCCAGTATCTGGCAACCGGGGTGTGGAAGTCGTCCGACCATGGCGCCACCTGGGACCGCACCACCCAGTACACCCACCCCTGGTCGGTCGACATCGACCCGAACAACCCCAGCCGGGTCTACGCGTCGGGTACCTGGTCCTGGGGCGAGGGGGGCCCCCTATATTCGGACGATGGCGGCGACAGTTGGCAGCTCGATCCGAGCGTGCCGCTGAGCTTCAACGGCAACTCGGTGACCGTGGACCCCAACGATCCTGGCAAGGTCTTCCGCACCTTCTTCGGGGGAGGGATGTGGTACGGCGAGGCTCCCTAAGAGACGAGCACGGCACCCGTCTTTTTCCACACCGCTGCTGATCGCGTCGGATGGTCTAGAAGAGCTTCAGTGCCCAGCCTGCCGTGCATCTCGGCTATGGCCCCAATGACGTTCGGCTAGGCAACACCCAGGGACCAGGAAACGAAGCATTAGCGGATAGAATCGCCCACCTGTCCCTTCCCTTCCCTTCACCCGTTCGCTCAACGCAAAGCGCTGCTGCGAGCCGAAGGCAGGGAGCGCAGGGACCGGTAGCCGGCAGCAACTGACGTGGCGCGCGGGCCAAAGGTGGTCGCGTTGGCTACACAGCGCGACTCGGGACTGTGCACCTCGACGGGTCATTCTCCGCTGAAACTGGCCTGATGTGACTGGGGGCGTTGCAGGCGCCACCGAGGTTTCACACCGTCTTGCGGCCGCCGCCATCTTGCGTCACGGCTGTCTTCGCCTGCGGTGTCGAAGCAGCCGGTGTAGATGCCTCGAAAAACACCGAATCGGTGGGTCGGTACCCATGTGATGACTCGCCCTTAGGCCCAGCGCCTCGCCGAGTTGTGGCGCTACAGACCGAGCTCGAGCGCCAGCAGCACCGCGTCATTGGTCGCCAGGGTGGCGTTGATGTTGCCGGCGTTGGTGGCCGTCACGTAGGCGCGGTCGATGCCAGGGGCGATCCACATCGTGGCGAACCACATCGTATTTGAACCGCTCATGGCCAGGGCGGGACCGTTGGCCCAGGGTTGTCCCTCGACCCATCCCATGCCCGCCGTGAATTCGGTTCCGTTGCTCGTTTGGAGCCTGGTGGCCGAGTCGGTGGAGAGGAAGGTGGTGTCGCCGTTGGCCGCGATCAGATGGGCCTGGGTAAACCGACCCCAGTCGACCATCGGGCAGTGCAAGGTGCCCGCGGGTCCAATCGCGGGAGGATTGGCCGCGTAGGGGTCCGTTGGGTCCATGGATACCAGCACCCCACCAGCGTCTTGGTGTCCCCACGGTTGGTCGTCCGGCGTGGGCATCTGGGGAGGGCCAAAACCGCAGCCCCAGAGCTCGAGCGGGTCCAGGACCTCGGCCTGCAACAACGCTTCCCAGGACGTGTCTAGCTCAGCCTCGAGGATGGCACCCACGAGGATGTACCCTGCGTTCGAATACACGGGTAGTCCGGGGTCTTGGGTGGTCGGCGTGGCCAGAAGCCCCGCGGCGAGATCGGCGCGGGCGGCCATCACGTCGGTGTCGCCCGCGACAAAGAGATCGTACCAGAGATCGTCGTGGGTTTCAGGGATACTACCAGTGGTACCTCCCTCGTGGCGAAGTAACATCTCGATGGTGACGCCTTCCCACGCGGGATCAGCATTGGGGAAGGTGTCGCGGATAGCGTGGTCCCATCTAATCGAACCCGCGTCGGCTAAGCGAGCCACGAGCATGGCGGTGAACACCTTGGTGACAGAGCCGAGGTGATAGGCATCTTCCCAGGTCACCTTGGTCGACTCGCCGTCTCGTCGTTTGCCATTTGCGCCGGTGGCGAGGACCTCGGTTGGGCTGACGATTGCCGCGGCCAGGGAGGGCACATCGCGAAGGTTCCGAATGGCCCGTAGGTCCGATGAGATATCGAGTCCTGGCGGCTCAGTCTCGGCGAGCGTTGTCGAACTTGATGTGGTGGTTTCGGTCGAGGTCACCCAGGCGGTGTCTTCGGATGCGGGCCCGCACGCCAGCAGCAGGGCTATGGGTAGCAATCGAATCATATCTCATCTCCAAAGCCCAACGCAGACAGCGCATTGTGCTCAGTTTGTAGCTTATTTGCGGCGAGATGATTCGCCCAGGTCACTCCGAGAAAAAACACGGCGACCACCCCGAGGTAGCCAGCGCCAGTGGCGGTCAGCCCGAAGTCATAGATGACCGTGGCGATTACGCCCGGTACCAGTGGCCCGAGGTACCACAGAGGAACCCAGCGCATGAGTTTGATTTGGTGGCGCAGCTCGTCACGATGTGCGTTCAGGTAGGCGGCGGTGTCGGCGCTAGGATCGGCATTGGATGGCCCCAGTGTGCCCCGCAGGTAAATGAAAGCGGTCACCAGAGCGCCACCCAGGGCGCACAGCCCAGGGCCTAGGGCCGCCCCAGGAGTCGGCGCCAGCACGCCACCCATGCTGAATCCGACCACCACGAACACACCTGCGGCGATCTCGATCCGGTTGCGTTGGACCACGCCGTGCTGCAAGCGATTCGCCTGCTGCTGAAAGCTGTCCAAATCCAACGCGGGTGGGTCGACCTCGGTGTCTGTCCAAACATCAGTCCAGTCGTTCATGACTTCTCCTTTCGGCCAAGGGCAGTGCGAATTCGCGACAGGCGAGTGGTGACATTCGAGGGGCTAAACCCGGTGATTTCGGCAATCTCTGCGCCGGTCAGACCCTCGAGGTAAAGCAGCATCAGTTGGCGGTCGGCGGCAGGTAACTTGCGAATCAGGTCGGCCAGCATCTGACGTGCGCGGTGACGGTCTAGGCGGGCCTCCACGTTTTGCAGTTGTTGACCGAGCGTCTCGACATCGATCTCGGCCCCTTGGGGAGTGCGCACCTGGCGGTGGATGTGCTTGACAGCCGTGTTGTGGGCTACGCGGTACACCCAGGTGCGCAGGCTACTGCGGCCCTCGAAACGAGGAAGAGCGGTCCACAACGCAAGCCAGACCTCTTGCAGCAGCTCCTCTTGGCTCTCGGCCTCTCGCTCGTAGCCTCGACATGTCCGACGAAGCGACCCGCTGTACTGGGCGACGATTCGTTGGAACACACCACGCCATACGGAGGGGCTGCCCGCCTCTCGCGCCTTTGCGATGTCCATGTCGAGTGTCAAGGTGCTCATCGATGACCTCCGACCCTCTTAGTCCGAGGTCCGGTGATTTTGTCACATTGAATGGTTCAGTTTTTGAATTTTTGGCCTATTTCGGTTCATGTGCCACACCGAACCCCGGAGCCTTGTTTGACGACCTCATAGACGCGACGGCCGCCATCGATGCGGCGGAGGTAGCGGGCGGGGTGGTCGTGTTTACCACGGGCACCTACAGGATTGACGGCACCCTTAGGGTCGAGGCCAGCGATGTCGTCCTGCGTGGCGAGGGCGCGGACGCGACGTCGAGGTCGCAGACGCCAGCGTCTTCTCGGCGGGAGACGAGGTGGAGATTGGTTGGGAGATCACGCCCGAGTTCGTCGCTCAGCACGGAATGACTGGCGTCTGGGGCCCCTTCAATGACAGCTGGGTCACCTTTTGGCAGCTCACCGATGGGGGTACCCCAGCCATCCAGATCCGGGATGGCTGGGGTACCCGCGTCGAGAATGCCCAGCGCCGGAGAGATGTGACAACGGCTACCTGGTGGCCACCGCGGTCTCTACTCCTTAGGGCGAACGCGGCTTCAAGGGGGGCGCCACTACCATTCTGCCACCGGGTCCTTGTCCTGGGTCACCTGCCAGCGATATCCGCCAGCCACCTGAAAGGATTGGGTGGACATCTCCTGGTTTGGCCAGGTCACCTGTACCTGCGCTTCACAGGCCGACCCGAGGCCAAAGTGCAACACCAAATCGTCTTGAGCGCCCCATTGACCGCCTCCGCCGCCAACGGTCTGTACCTGAGTGATGCCGTTTGCGGTGACTTCGACCCGGGCGCCGATGGCCAGGCCGTTGGTGACCAGGCCATCGCCTTGCAAACTGAGCTGCACGAAGTTGCCGTCGTTGGACAGGTTCTCGAAGATGCGGACATGAGCCGACGCGTAACAATCGTCGTCGCACCGGGAGGTGCTGTGCCCTAGGATGACGTCGAGGTCGCCGTCGCGGTCGAGATCGGCGATGGCCACGCCGTGGGTGCGGGTGTGATCGATGCCCTGGTCGACGGGAACCGCCTGGAATTTGCGGGCGCTAACTTGGTGCCAAAGCAGCGCCCGGGTACCGGGGTAGTCGCTAGAGCCGATGAGGACATCGGGCCAACCATCGTTGTCGAAGTCCACGGTGTTGGCGGTGATGTCGCCATCGTTCCAGCCCGGTTCGTGCTCGCGGAGCAGTCCTGTGACGTCGTTGCCCGGTCGCTCGAAGGTGATGTCGGCTTGGCCTGTGTTGAACAACAGCTCGGACGGATCGGAGTTTTCGCCGACATCCCAGTGTACAATTTCGGTGGTGAGCAGATCAGTCCATCCGTCGTTGTCGATGTCTCGGCACACCGTCTGACCGCTGTTACCACCTAGGCGATAGGCGTTTCGGTCGTAGCTGTGGTTCCATCTGAAAGCATCGTCGTCGTCGATGCAGGTGATGTTGGGCTCTGGTAGATCCGCGCAGTCTTCAGCCGTGGGGTTCAGCGCGCAGTAGCACCGGGCGGACTCGTTGTCGGTCCAGTCTACGCGGTGGTCCCAGGCGTACCCGCTCTGTAGGCTACGATTGACGAAGCCGTCGTCGGCGCCTTGCCAGACGTGGTTGGCGGCCCGGCCGTACGATGACGCCAGCAGGTCGGGTCGCCCATCGTTGTTGAGGTCGCAAGCTGCAGCGGACCAGGCCAGTGAGTGAGACTGAGCCTGATTGAGATCGTCGATCGATGACCACGGGGTGGTGATCAGACCATTTTTCTGGGTGCGATTGTTGAATCCGCCATCGCCCTGGCCCTTGTGGAGTTCGTCTTGCTGCGCCGCGCCACCCAAGCTGTTGTTGGCTATCCACAGGTCGATTTTCCCGTCGCGGTCGTAGTCGGTGAACGCCGCGCCATAGGGGTTGAGCGGCTCGCGCTGGGAGCCGCGTTTGGGACCCAGGGCGAAGGTGCCGTCGCCATTGTTCAGCATGACCTCGCTCTGGTCGGAGCTCCCCTCGAGCACGCCCGTGAACAGGTCCAGATCGAAGTCGTTGTCGACGTCAGCCCACACCCACACAGGACCCGCTCGCCCATGGTCGCCCTCGCGGGGGGTGCGAACGCCGCTGGATACGGTGACGTCCTCGAACCCGCCCTTGCCATCGTTGCGGAGCAACCACGCCGATCGCGTGCCGTCGGGGCCGAAGTCGTCGGGGTCGTTGCCAGAGCGTATGGCCAGGTCGGTCCAGCCGTCTTGGTCGAAGTCGACGGCGTTGATACGCACGCCCACGGCGCCCAGCTCTTTAACGCCCCAGTCAGAGGTGGCGTCTCGGAATGCTGTGGTTCCCGGCGTCCAAGTACTGCCATCGTTGCAGACTCTTGGTAGGGTTTCGGCTTCGGAGGTTGGCTCGGCGCCGCAGCCCAAAAGCGCAGTCAACAGAATCATGGGCAGTCGTTTCATGGGCAGAGCCTATCACTAGTGCTTGCGGCGCTACGTGGGGTCGCCGTCGGTGAGCAGTAAACTGGGAGCCTTTCGCTTGTGATTGTCGATTCGGTCTACCGCTCGCAGGGCGATGAGTACACCTGCTTCAAGATGCTGGGGTCGGCGTGTCGGGAGAGGTCGCCCACCGCAAACAGGCCGGGGATATCGGTCTCGAAGGCCCGTGCTCCGTCATTATTTCATCCGCGAGTTTATCAGGTGACCACGTGCGCTGACTTTCGCGGAGTTGGACGAACCGCGAGTGCCACGGGTGCTTCATGAGTGCTGGCGCCTTGTCGGTGAGCCTGTCCATCCAGACTGGGCCCAGGACGGTCTTCCTTATGACGACCGCTTGGGTGGCGAGGTGTTTCTTGGACCCGCGGGGCGACCGCGCCGTCGTACGGGTGAACGCCGGGGATGGGGTTTGCGCGGAGCACGCCGGAGCCTCTCCAGCGCTCAACCCTCAGCGACTAGGGAGTGGACGGTCCGGCCATGGACCCGACCTGCGCCCGCCGTTCACTGCGTTTCAGCGGCTCACACAACAAACACGACGCCAGCACAAAGCCCATGGACGTGATCAAACAGGCGACCAAACCGGCCTGTCCCTGGCCCCACCACTGAAACACCACCCCAGAAAGCAGCGTGCCGACCAACCGCCCCGCCGCGTTGGCCATGTAATAGAAACCCACCACCATGGACACGTTGCCCTCGTCGGCGTAGTGCACCACCAAATACGAATGCGCTGCACTATTGGCGGCAAAGACGACCCCAAACAGCGACAGTCCAATCACCAATGTGGGGCCCTGAGCAGCGCCGTAAATCAGCGCGCCAATCAACAGGCCGAGCGGGATGGTGAGCAGCGCACTCCACCGCCCTAGGGCGGCGGCGTCGGGCGGCAAGACCTTGCCCCGCACGCGTTTTCCGGCGAAACGGGGCGCCGAAGCTTGTACAAGACCGTAGCCAATCACCCACAGTGCCAGGAATCCGCCGGTTTCGTAAAACGACCAATTCAGCGTGGCGCCGAGGTAGATGGGCAAGGCGAGTACAAACCACACATCACGTGACCCAAACAGGAAGAAGCGTGCAGCGGAAAGCAGGTTGATGCGTGGGTCATGAGAGAACACCGTGGAAAATTTCGGCTTGGATTCGGACTGGCCCGCACCCCACGGCAACAACAGTAGAGAAGCCACCAGGGTGACCGCGAGTACCGCGGCCATGCCCACGACGGCCGACTGAAACCCCACCAGACTCAACAGTGCCGCGCCCACGAAAAAACCCACACCTTTCAAGGTGTTTTTCGACCCGGTGAGCACACTGACCCACTTCATCAACGCGGCCGGATCATCGGGGTCTACCACCAACTTCACGTAGCTCTTCGAACTCATCTTCGTGAGGTCCTTGGCGATGCCCGCCAACGCCTGACTGCCCATCACGTAGGGCACCGACAACCAAGCCGCGGGAGCACTGAGCGACAGCAGGGCGACGATCTGCAGCGACAGGCCCATGAATAGTGTTGAGGTAAGGCCGATACGCGCCCCCAACCAGCCGCCCACAAGGTTGGTGACCACGCCGAAAAATTCGTAGAATAGAAACATCGACGCGATTTGAATCGGGGTGTGGCCAATGCTGTGCAGATACAACAATACCAGCATTCGCAATGCGCCATCGGTCACCGTAAATGCCCAATAGGCGCCGGTCACAATGGCGTATTCGCGCAGACTACGCACGGTTGTCGGCCCGATGCAGCAACACCGCGAGGTCGGCCATCCGATTCGCGTAACCCCACTCATTGTCGTACCAGGCGAGCACCTTCACCAGGCGCTTGTCGGTGACTCGAGTAGACAGGCCATCTACGATGCTACTGCGAGGGTCGCCGGCGTAATCGGTACTCACCAGCGGTCGGTCCTCGTATCCGAGGATGCCGTTTAGGCGCTCGGACTGGGACGCAGCCTTGAGCAGCGCATTGATCTCGTCGATGGTGGTGTCTCGGCTGGCGTGGAACACAAAATCGGTGATCGACGCGTTCATCACCGGTACCCGGACCGCCAGACTCTCTAGTTTGCCCTTCAATTCTGGGATGATCATCTGCACCGCGTAGGCGGAATTGCTGCTGGTGGGAATCAGGTTCAGCTGTGACGCACGACCGCGACGGGGGTCCGCGTGGGGCCCGTCGATGACCACTTGGGGGTTGGTGGGATTATGGATGGTGGTGGCGATACCTCGTTCAATTCCAACGGTATCGTGAAGCACGCGCACCAGGGGCGCCAGGCAGTTGGTGGTGCACGAGGCCGCGGTCACGATGGGTTCTTCGGCCAGGTTGTAGGCGTCGTGATTCACACCCACCACGATATTTGGGTCCACATCCTTCACGGCAGCGGACACCAGCACTCGTTTCGCGCCCTGGGCCAAGTGGGGCTCCAAGTCGACGCGCTGCTTAAACTGGCCACTGCTCTCCACCACCAGGTCCACGTCGAGGGCCGCCCAATCGATGTCTGCGGGCAGGGTCGCGTTGGTGTATCGCAAGGACCGGTCGCCGACGGTGAGCGTGTTGCCATGGCCGCCACACGACACACCAAAATGGCGCTGTACGCTATCGTGTTCGAGCAGCAACGCCATGGTATCTGCCGATGCGTTTGGTTCGTTCACCGCCACAATGTCGAGCTCGCGACGGTGCCAGGCCGCCCGCAGAAATAGCCGACCCATGCGGCCAAACCCATTGATGCCAACTCGAAGAGGGCGTGCCATTACAGGGCTCCTACGAGCGCGCGCAGCCGCCGCATGGCCCGAGGATCGATGCAGTAACTCCGCCGTGGCCCATCCACTTCACCACGTACTAATCCTGCTTTGCGAAGGATTTTCAGGTGTTGGGAAACGGTAGACTGCGCCAGCGATAGGTCTGCCACCAGGTCGCCACACGCTGTGGCACCCGCATCCGATAGGATCCGCAAGATTCGAACCCTGGCGGGATGAGTAACGGCCTTGGCCAAGTCCACAAGTTCGCCTTCCGCGTCCTCACCCTCTACGGGGCGAAGATCTGGCGTGTACACGGTGGGCGGACAGCATGGGTTTTCGGTGGGTTGATTTATCATGGTTCGACGATAACTCGGGCGAGACACCAAACACAATATCTGGCCATATTCTAGTCCAAATGAACACTATTTCTACAATTAATATCAACGGTTCAACACAGTAATCGCCATTCGACGATTAGTCGGCAACCCCACTTGCCCAGGGCTCGTTTGCGGGTGCGCTCGCGATGGGCGGGCTGCCCGCGCTGTATGGCTTCCTCGTCATCGCCATGGGACACCTTGCAGGGGAGCTCCTCGGAGCCATCGTCGCTCTTCTTGTGGAAGAAGCTAAGGCAAAAATGGCCGACAAGCAGGGGGCGATGCCGAACCAAAGAAGGCCGCGCCAAAAGAATAAGAAGCATTCGCGCATCTCCCGAGC
>JAACDH010000313.1 GCA_009936995.1 Rhodobacterales bacterium | reverse complement strand
TCGCCCACCACCGTGAACGTGTGCAGCAAGGCCCCGTCCACCCCCAGCGCCTCGACGTCGATCTGACTTCCGTCCACGCTCACGTGTAGGAAGTGGTGGGCATGGAGCGTGGTCTCCATACCGTCCCAATCTCCGGTTCCCCAGCCCGAAGTGTCGATATCGCCGCCACCGCCGCCGGTTGTCACCCAAGCAACGGATGAATAGGCGCCCGCCGGGGTGTAGCTGTACAGATGGTTGTGGCCGTTGAACACCAGGTCGACACCGGCCGCCTCGAACAGCGGCTCGAGGGTATCGCGGACGTCGTTGTCGCCGTCGTACGACAGATCGCCGCCGTAGAAGAAGAACGCCCAATAATTGATGCGGGGCGGATAGTGAAACAGCGCGAATTGGACGTCGGACGCGGCGAACTCGGCCGAGGCCAGGGCGTCGTTGATACAGGTGAGCTGGTCTCCCGAGACCACGGACTCTTCGGTGTCGATAAACAGGAAGAAGGCGGCACCATACGACCAACTGAAGCAGTGCTCGTCGCCCGGTTGAGCAAGGTGAAGATCAAATAAGCCGCCACTGGCGTCGAAGTACCGCTCGTGATTCCCCGCGGCGACTAGGAAGGGAACCTCGGTGGCCAGGCCCGTGATGGGCTCGAGCAGCTCGTCTTGGTAGTTGGACTCGCGGCCGCTCTCGACCACATCTCCGACGGCGACCGCAAAGTCGGGAGACAGCGCCTCCATCCGGTCGGCGACTTCGGCGAACACGTCGGGGCCGTTTTGGTTGTCGCCCCAGACGGTAAACCGAAACGGCACCGGCTGGTTGGGGGCGGTGCGGAAGCTGTAGATTTCGCCAGCTTGGTCGCCGCTGGTGACTCGGTAGGCGTAAACGGTGTCCGCCGCGAGATCGGTGAGTCGCACCTCGTGATGCGTTCCACCGCCCGACGACTCGTCGGCGACCGTGTCGAAAATACCGTCAGGACCGTATTCAACAGATCCAGTGGCTCCGGTAGGGGTCTCCCAGAGCACAGAGATGGCGTCGGCGGTGACCCAGTTCAGCCACGGCCCGCGAGACAGCGGTGGCAGAGAGGGCTCGGCAAAGCGATCTATGCACAGCGAGAGTTCGTCGAAATACACGTCGTTTCGCGGACCTTGATTTCGGACACCACCGAGGGTGACTTGTAGCGATTGCGTTCCAGCGGGCAGCGAAAGATGCAGGCGCTGCTGCTGCCAGGCTGAAACCGTGTGCGGGCCTAGTTCCATCTCGACCAGCAGGTTGCCGTCGACATCGTAGGCCGCCAAGCCCAGCCAGCCTTCATCGTCGCCATCGAGCGTGCGGACCTGAGCGTAGAAGTGGGCGACCACGTCGTTTTCGGCCAGCGAAACAGCGTAACCGGACAGGTCGACCGACTGGCTGACCAGGGACAACGGCGTCTCTCCCAAACCAAACGAGGCGTCGCCAGCGAACGGGACCACCGGCGAGGCCCCAGCCGTGACCACATCAAAGTCGCCCGACTCGATCGTCCAGTCGCCCAACGCAGATTCGGCCCCTGGGTTTTGGAGTAAGTCACACGCAGCGCCGACCAGCGGATCGGTGGCTGGCGTTGTCGTGGACGTCGTGTCGGTTTCGGTGTCGGACGACGTCGTTGGGTTGGCAGCCTCAGAGCCTCCGGTAGCCTGACAGGCGAATAAGACGATGGAGAGTAGAAGTGTGATTTGGCGCATTCGCGAGCTTAACGGATCGCACCCGAACGGCGACGAACCGGCACCCGCATTCGCGCCCCATACACCGCGTAGCGCCCCCTGTGGCCGGCGCGCGGTAGCCACCGCCCGGGTGGTCGTCGGAATCGAGGCCACCCGTGTCGCCTCCTCCGGTTCCAACCGCGGCGGCGCACCCCTTGAACCCGGGTGTTGGAACCCAACCAGGATTAATCCCATCGGACCATTCGTAATCGACCAGAGCAGCCCCAGAAGCTGGGGGAGTCGTCCACGCCCGCCACAGCGTTGGCCAAAGAGGATCGCAAAGAGGTCAGCGCCCGGCAGCACCTCGATGAGCGCGGCGTGGGCAAGTGTGATGAAAGCGCAGATCCCCGTTCGTTCCCACCGAGATGCCGGCAATGTGCATCAAACTTGCCGAACCTTCACTCCAATCGCGTATACTGCTCAAGCGAAAGGCGTGCCCATGAGGCTGCCTGGCGGACCAGGATGGCTGACTTGTCATGAGTAAAATAGGCCCATGGACACTAGAACAGGAGCTTGGACGGGGCACCACGGCAACCGTCTACGCAGCGCTCGGCCCCCAGGACAGCCCCGCCGCCGCAAAGTTGCTCACATCGGCACAGGTTCGCACGGTCGATCTCGCGGACGAAATCTGGGTGATGGCCCAACTCGACCACCCCAACATCGTCGAATTGATGGACTGGGGCCGGGTCACCAGCGACGAAGCGTGTCACAGCGATGGTCAGCTCCAAGAAGGCGCGCCCTATCTGATCATGGAACGCGGAGATGGCACGCTGGG
>JAACDH010000312.1 GCA_009936995.1 Rhodobacterales bacterium | reverse complement strand
TAAGGCAAGTCGTAGACGACGGCCTCACCGTTGTCGTCCAGCTCTACATCGAGTTGGGCGATGGTCTCGCCGCGTTCGATGGAGCCGCCAACCTCGTGCCCAGCGATGACGCCTTCAAATGCGTAATCAAAGCCGGAGGTCTGGGTTCCCTTGGAGTAATTGGTGGCCACGCCACGGGCTGCGCCTTCGCCCACGTCAAAATCGAGGGTTCGGAGATAGGACCCCCGCCCTTCGGGGTCGTCGATGTGGAAGCGCCAATCGAGCGCGCGCCAACCGAGAACCGCATCGTTGAGCCCCAAATCGGCAGGGGTGCCCTGGGGTGGCACTTGTTCGGTGGGGTTGGCAGGCCCATCTCCGTACTCGAAGACCGCCTCGCTGCTGATCGTCTGTTCAGCGGTTGCCCCGCCACCCGCAATGAAGAGCACCTCGACGTCGAAGTTTAGGCGTGCTCTGTCGGTGACCGCGTCGAGACACGCTCGCTCGGCTTCGAGCGTGTTTCCTGCGGCGAAGACCGCCGTGACCGGCACGCTGAGCTCTGACCCCGACACGCTGACGTCGCCCAGCGACACACCGAGGTGCGTGGGCAGCCAGCCGAAACTAGGGTCGTAGCAAGTGTCTCCGCCATCGAGGGGGTGATCCGTGTTGATCCGCAGGCCACGAATCACGGCAGTCAGCGCGCTGGTATCGGCGTCTTCGAGGGTGACCTTCAAAGTTGTGGTCTCGCCCGCCGCACCCACTTCGAGGTGTGCAGTGCCCACGGCAAACTGTGCATCCGCGCCGGTCACCGAGCCCCAGCGCAGGGCGACGTCCGCCTTATCGATAAATGGAAACTCCTTGCATGTAGGCGCGTCACAGCTGTCGTCAAGATCGGGCTGGACACCCGTTGTGGAGGTACCTCCAACAATACCGACGCGCCCGCCATCTTCAACGGAGAACTCGAGATGAGAGATCCGATGGTTGAAGAACAGCCACTCGTACCGAAAGCCCTCCAGCCAGACCATGTCGTTGGACGCGGCGTCCTTGACGTCGGACGCGCTGGGACTGCAGCCCGCAGCAAGGACAGCGATGAGTACGAGGGTGTTGCGCAAATGGACCTCCGGCCAAGAAACTAACACCGAGGGCGGTCATGTCGTTCCGCTCATCGCGGTCATTGCTTCCTGTGCTAACATAACGGCGTCCCCGATCAGCCTTCAGCGCAGATTGGATCCGCCCGGACCGCCCGTTCATTCGTGGCTCTTCGAGCAGCCCCAAAACCACCTTCCCCGCTTCACACACCCCACCCCGGAGACGGTATGGCTCCCTCCAATGCCGTGGTGTCCGTTCCTCTTCACGAGGCCGCCAGCACGCGGTACCTCAACTACGCGATGTCGGTCATCACATCGCGAGCGCTGCCTGACGTCCGCGACGGATTAAAGCCGGTTCAGCGACGAATCTTGTACGCGATGTACAACGACATGCGCCTGATTCCCACGGGCCGATACCGCAAATGCGCCGCCGTGGTCGGCGAAGTCATGGGTAAGTACCACCCGCATGGCGACAGCTCCATCTACGACGCCTTGGTCCGTGTGGCCCAGGATTTTTCGTTGCGTATGCCCCTCATCGACGGCCAGGGCAACTTTGGTTCTCTCGATGGCGACCCCCCTGCTGCAATGCGCTACACCGAGTGCAAGCTGCGGCCCCTCGCCGTTGAGTTGTTGTCAGAGATTGGCAAGCGCACTGTCGACTTTCGTCCGAACTACGACGGGCAACGCACCGAGCCCATCGTACTGCCCGCGCAGTTTCCACAGCTCTTGGTCAATGGTTGCGAGGGAATCGCAGTGGGCATGGCCACTCGCATCCCGCCCCACAACTTGGGCGAGATTATCGACGCCTGTGTAGCGCTCATCGACGATCGTGATCTTACGATTCCCGAGCTCATGGAGTACGTCAAGGGGCCTGATTTCCCCACCGGTGGGCGCCTTTTGGCCAGTCGTGAAGACTTGCTTAACATCTACCACGAGGGCCGCGGGCCCCTACAAGTTCAGGCCACCTGGTCGATCGAGCGCGGTGACGGACGCAAACGAATCGTCATCGACAGCATCCCGTACAGCCTAAACAAGTCCAAGCTCATCGAGCGCATCGGCGACGAGGTCCGGCTGAAACGGCTGCCATTGGTCATCGACGTCCGCGACGAGTCCACCGATGACGTCCGGATCGTTCTTGACCTCAAGCGGGGCGCCTCTCCAGAGGCCGCCATGGCCTATCTGTTTAAGCGTACCGCCCTTCAGAGCAGCTGGCCCGTCAACCTCACGGCGCTGATCCCCGCGGCGGGCACGGATGTTCCAGTGCCCCGGCGCCTCGATCTAAAGTCCATCCTTGTCCATTGGCTCGACTTCCGGTTCGAGACCATTCGACGGCGCTACACCTACGACCTCCAGAAGCTCCTCGATCGCATCCACATCCTCGAGGGCTTCGCGAAGATCTTCATCGATCTGGACGAGGCGATTCGCATCATCCGCGCCTCCGAGGGAAAGCGGGACGCACACGAGAAGCTGATCGATCACTTCGATCTCTCGGATGCTCAGTCCGAGGCCATCCTCGAGCTCAAGCTCTACCGCCTAGCCAAGCTCGAGATCTACCTCATCATGGAGGAGCTCGCTGAAAAGCGTGCGAAAGCCGACGAAATCGAGCGAATCCTGTCGTCCGATAAGCAGCTCTGGCAACGGGTACGCTCCGAACTTCTCGAGCTTCGGAATCTCTCTCCCAGTCCGCGTCGCACCATCATCGGAATGCCGGAGAAGCAGCTTACATACGACGAAGACGCCTACATCGTCAAAGAAGACACCTACGTGGTGGTTACCCGCGGAGGATGGCTCAAACGACAAAGCTCCTTCTCCGAGGTTGGCAAGATTCGCGTGCGCGACGAAGACGAGGTGGGTTGGCTGTTTAAGTGCCACACCCGCTCCACAGTGACCTTCTTTGGAAGCCAGGGCGCTGCGTATGTCATGCGCGTCGACGATGTGCCCTCCACCACGGGCTATGGCGAACCGCTGCAGCGGTACTTTAGCTTCTCGGACGGCGAGCGCATCGCCGGTGTGGTCAGTCACGACGCCCGGCACCGGGGCGCGGTTCAAGAGACACTCCTCAACACGGATAATGACGAGCCGCCTCCGCCCTGGGGCATCGCCCTCACCGCGCGGGGCCGTGTGCTTCGGTTTGCGCTGAAATCTCACGAAGAGACGAGCAACAAGGCCGGACGAAAATATGCCCGCCTAAACACGGGCGACAGCGTATTTGCCGTCTATCCACTCCTGGAGGGCGCCAACCTGGCCATCGCGACCGCACAGGGGCGGGCGATGCTCTTCTCCGCCCTCGACGTGCCTATCCTTCGGGCCGCGGGAAAAGGGGTCACCGGCATCAAGCTCCGCGACGAAGACGAAGTCATTGCCTTCGAACTCGCCATCGGCAGCTTGGCAGGCCCTCGCGTGAAGACGTCCTTTGGTCGTGAGTTGGTGGTCCGAGAGCGCAAGTTCGGCATCGGAAAGCGAGGCGGACGCGGCAAAGTTGTCCTGCAACGAGGAACTATGGACGGCTGGGAGCGCCCAATGGTGGTCGCCCTCGGAAAACCTACATCCCCTGCAGTGGTGGCTGAAGAGCCAGAGGAGAGCTGATGGCGAAGCAATACACCGCGGACGACATCACCGTCCTCGAAGGCATGGACGCGGTTCGCAAGCGTCCTGGCATGTACATCGGTGGAACCGGACTCGATGGCCTGCACCACCTGTTGTGGGAAATCGTCGACAACGCCTGCGACGAGGCCATGAATGGGTTCGCGTCGTCGATCACGGTCACGCTCCACAAAGACGGCACCACCTGTAGCGTAGAAGACAACGGTCGTGGGATTCCCGTAGGAATGCACGCAACGGGGCGCTCGGCCCTAGAGGTCATCCTCACCACCCTGCCCGCCGGTGGCAAGTTCGACAACGACAACTACATCACCAGCGGCGGCCTCCACGGCGTCGGTTCCTCGGCGGTCAACGCGTTGTCGTCTAAGCTGTTGGCTCGGATTAAGCGGGACGGCAAAGAGTGGAGCCAAGAGTATCGCAAGGGTCGCCCTCGGACAGAGGTCGAGGAGGTCGGCCCCGCACGAGGCACGGGGACCAAGATCACCTTCACCCCTGACGTCACGATCTTCGAGGAGACGCAATACGACGCCGAGCGCATTCGCAGCCAGCTCGAGACCAAGACCTTCCTCAACAAAGGTCTTCGCATCGTGTTCCGCAACCTGGTCAGCAAAGAGACCCACGATCTGCACCACGAAGGCGGACTCGCCGACTACCTTTCCCTCCTGATGAAGCGACTCGAGCGCACCGCATCCGTCGATCTTCCGTACTTCCAAGAGCGCACCAATGGCATCAAGATCGATCTGGCGGTCCACTGGACCACCAGCACGCGCGAGAAGATTCTCAGCTACGTCAACGGCATCCCCACCATCGACGGCGGAACGCACGAGCAAGGCCTGCGCGAGGCGCTGCTCAAGGGGCTGCGCTCCTTCGTCGAGACGCACAACCTCGCGCCCCGCGGAGTGGCACTTACCGCGGATGATCTGCGAGAAGGCATGTTGGTCATCCTCTCGGTCCAACATCCCGATCCACAGTTTCAGGGGCAGACCAAGGGCCGCCTCAACAACCCAGACGTACGCGCCAGCGTAGACGGCGCGGTTCGGCCGGCCTTTGAGCAATGGCTGCATCAAAACAGCTCTCAAGGCGAGGCTATCGTCGAGCGAGCTGTTCAGGCGGCTCGGGCGCGCGCTGCCGCCCGCCAAGCGGCTCAACAAGTACGCCGAAAATCCGCGACATCGTCCCGGCTAAACCTACCCGGAAAGCTGGCGGACTGTTCGGAGAGCAACCCCGAGCTGTGCGAGCTGTTTATCGTAGAAGGCGACAGTGCGGGTGGGTCAGCCAAACAAGGTCGAGACCGAAAGACCCAAGCGATCCTACCGCTTCGAGGAAAGGTGCTCAACGCTGAGCAGGCCACGCTGAAGCGCATCCTCGCCAACGAAGAGCTCTCCAATGTGGTCACGGCCTTAGGCTGTGGGCTCGGCGCAGATTTTCGAGAAGACCGGCTTCGCTACCAGCGCATCATCTTGCTGATGGACGCCGATAGTGATGGGCATCACATCACCACGCTGCTGCTCACCTTCCTGTTTCGGTACCTCCGGCCGCTCATCGAGCGTGGCTACATCTACATCGCGCAGCCGCCCCTTTACCGCATCAACGTGGGTAAAGAGAGCCATTGGGCCCTCGACGACGGAGATCGCGAAAAGATCCTCGCGAACCTTCCCGCACGCGCCAAGCCGGAGATCACCCGATTCAAGGGTCTGGGCGAGATGCCGCCCAAGACACTCTACCAAACCACGCTAAACCCCGATACGCGGCGTCTTCTGCAGGTCGAACTTTCGGATCCACTTCAGGCGGACACCACGATCGCCGACCTGATGGGAAAGGACCCCTCTCAACGGTACCGTTTCATCATGGACGGAGCAGAACAGGTGGAAGATTTGGACGTCTGATCCGTTGAAGTAGTAACTGCCGCAGTTACTTCGAAACCTCGCTAACATGAACACACGAACGGAGGGTGAGGGGACAACAACGCGCAAGCCAAAGTCCTACACGATCAAGCAGTCGCCGAGGAACACAAAGGAGAACTTGAGCAGGCCGCTCATCTTTTTAGCTGCGCCCTTGAGTTGGCCCCCGATCGCATCGACACGGCCGGCGCGCTCGCCCGCGTTTGGGATCGTCTTCAGGTGTGGACCCGTGCGGCCGAAGCTTGGGGAAAAGTAGCAGAGATCTCCGAAGATGTTGCCGAACCCAAGGCCGCCCAGGCCGACGCTCTGGCCCGAGCGCGTTGTCCTCGGCGAGCGCTTCAGGCCTGGAATGTTGTTCTTCAAAATGTCCCAGAGCACACAGAGGCTTTGCGCGGACGCCTGAATGCCCACGTGGTCATGGGACGCCACGCCGAGGCGCTGTCCCTCGCTAAAGATCTCCTGAAGCACTTACCCGCCAGCGCTTCTCTGTTGGCCATCAAAGCCAACGCGTTGTCGGGGCTGGGGCTCTTTGGGAGAGCGGTCACCGTGTGGAACGAACTACCCATCGAACATCCACTGCTGTCCGAAGGCCGCGCCGCCCAAGCTCGACGCTCCCGCGACAACGCCATCAAGGACGCCAACGACGGCGCTCTGCCGCCCACTATCGCGATCTCCGCGCTACCGCCGTGGCCCGAAGAGGCCCAAGAGCATTGGGAATGGGGCTGGGCGTTGCTCGAAGACCAACGACTCGACGAGGCCACTCAAGCCTTCCAACAGTGCACCAGCGTCGCGCCTCGTTGGGTCAACGCCCATCGGGCGCTGGCTCGTTGTTACGAACAACAGGGCCAGTGGTTGGCCGCTATTCAGAGCTGGCAACATCAGCTGTCCATGTCTCCCAACGACGTCGATGCCCAGATTGGACGCGCCGAAGCCGAGCGTATGCGCGGTAATCTCACCCAGGCCGCAGCGCTTTATCAGGCCCGATTGGGGATCCGTCCCCACGATGCCTTCGCGGTCCGTGGACTAGGCGCGGTCTCAATCCTCCAGGGCATGCCCCTCAAGGCCAAGGCACACTTCGAGCGAGCGCTCGAGATCGAGCCGGGCAACGCCTTCGCTCGGTCCGGACTCGAAGCCCTGGCCGCCTCCCAACCGCCGGCGAAGGGCTCGTGGCGCGATCTACAGTCCACCGCAGTCAACGACAGGGCCACCCAATGGTTGTACCTCGCCCGACAAGAAGCCGCTCAGGGCAACCTCAAGCCGGCTCGTCAGCTGCTCGAACGCGCCGCAGTGGGGGCGCCTCATCTGACCGAAACCTGGAAGCTTCTTGGCCGCGTCGCCATGCAGCTGCGGGACTACGAAGGCGCACTATCTGCCTACGGTCAATGGCTTCGTTACGACCCGCTGAACGCCGATGGCCGCGCTCATCGTAGCCAGGCGCTCCGCATGGTTGGTCAAGTTCAACAAGCCACGGATGCCGCAAACGCCATTTTGAAGACCGCGCCAGAGCACCGCGGAGCGCTCGCTGCCCTGGCCCTTGCCCTCCGCGACACCCAGAAGTTTGAAGCGGCGATCACCGTTTTCGAAAAAGCACGCAAACATGTCTCCAGTGACATTTCTTTGCTGTGCGGCCACGCCCATGTGCTCACCCAGCTCGACCGTCAAGGCGAGGCCGAGGCCCTGTGGCTCCAGGTTCTGCAGGCCGCGCCCAACCATCCGTACGCGTCGTTGCATGGGAGCAAAACTAAGTCTACGCCAGTATCCACGAGCTTGATGCGGCGACGGTTCGTGCGCCGAACCAAGCCCACCGATCGCCCAAATCGCACCAACGCTAGCCAAGAACTTGAGCGCGGGCGCGCATACTACAAAGACCGCAGCTTCGATTCCGCAGCGAAGTGTTTCGAAAGAGCGCTGGAGATCGACCCCGCGTACGCCGAGGCCGCGCTCCGCTTGGGCATGTCCTACGAGGATGCCCGCCGCTACTCCCAAGCCGTTGACGCCTATCAGCTGTGCCTTACCATCGATCCAACCCACTATCAGGCGGCGACCAATATCGGCGAGGCGCTACGCAAAAACGATCGCTACGACGAGGCCATTACAGCGTACGGCCGCGCACTAGCCCTCAAGCCTGACTATCTATACGCGCTGGCGGGCCGCGCCGAATGCATGCGGATGCTGGGGGACTATACCGAGAGCCTGTTCTGGTTCGACAAGGCCCTCTTGGTGGGGCGGCGCCACGCATTTGCGGTCCAGGGCAAGGCTGCGGCACTCAACGCGATGCACCATTACTCCGAAGCCATCGTCCTCTGGGAGAAGGCCCTCGAGATCGAACCCACAAGTGCGTTCGCTCGCGAGGGGAGACTGCACTGTCAGGCCCGATTAACCTCCGATGAAGGCCCGCCCGAAGAGGTGGACGCCCCTACCCCTACTCCCACCCTCGACGAGCAAGGGCGCGACCTGACCGCCCTCGCCCGGGCCGGAGACCTCCCCAACATCGTCGGCCGAAAACAGGAAATCCGTGCGGTCATGAAGACGCTGGTTCGCCGTCTCAAGGCCAACCCGTTGCTCTTGGGCGACCCCGGGGTAGGAAAGACCGCGGTCATCGAAGGCGTGGCTCGCGCGTTGGTCAGTAATGACGCCCCAAGTCGACTGAAAGATCTGCGCATCATCGAGCTGTCGATGGGCAGCCTGGTTGCCGGCACCAAGTACCGCGGCACCTTCGAAGAGCGGCTGAAGGAGATCATCGCCGAGGCCAAGTCGACGCCCGAGATCGTGCTGTTCATCGACGAAATCCATACTTTGGTGGGCGCAGGTCGTACCGAAGGCGGTTCTCTCGACGCGGCAAACATCCTCAAGCCGGCGCTCGCTCGAGGCGAAATTACCGTGATCGGCGCCACCACCATGGCCGAATACCGGAAGCACTTCGAGGTCGACTCTGCGCTCGAGCGTCGCTTCCAGCCCATCGAGATCAAAGAGCCCACCGAAGACGACTGCTTGCACCTATTGGCCAAGGTCGCTCCCAGCTACGCAAAGCACCACGACGTCCGGGTCGAACCGTCGGCGCTGCGGGCGTGCGTGCGGATGAGCACGCGCTTTGTACCTGAGCGCCGGCTGCCCGACAAGGCCCTCGATTTGCTAGACGAGGCCTGCGCCGAGGCCAGTCTGTCTAGCTACGAGGTCGTCACCACCCGCACGGTCGCTCAAGTGGTCTCCGACAAGACCGGCGTGCCCGTCCATCACCTTGCCAGTGAAGAACGAGTTCGACTCACTAATATCGAGCAAACCCTCGGGGTTCGCGTGAAGGGTCAGGCCCACGCCATCAAGGCCCTCGCCGGTGCGGTACAGCTCGCCCGAAGTGGTCTGCGCAATCCGAATCGTCCCCGCGGCGTGTTTCTGTTCAACGGGAGCAGCGGTGTCGGAAAGACCGAACTCGCCAAAGCTTTGGCCGACTTCCTCTTCCCCGAGGGAGAAGCGTTGATCAAGCTCGATATGTCGGAGTATAGTGACCGATTTATGGGCAGTCGCCTGCTCGGCGCACCTCCAGGCTATACCGGTCATGGCGAAGAGGGGCAGCTCTCTGGACCCCTGCGTAGGCGTCCCTATTCTGTGGTTCTGCTGGACGAGTTTGAAAAGGCGCACACCGATGTACAGGCCATGTTCCTGTCCCTGTTCGACGAGGGCATCGTCACGGACTCCGAAGGGCGCAAGGTCCACGCCCGTGAGACCTTCTTCATCCTCACCTCCAACGCGGGCTCTGAACGCAGCGGAAAGGGCCGGATGGGATTTGGTGGCCACACCGCGGACGCGGTTCGACAAGAGGTGATGGGCGCGGTCCGTCGAGTGTTCAGACCCGAATTGCTCAATCGCATCGATGAGGTCATTATCTTCGAGCCACTGGTCAGTGATCAACTGGAAGAGATCGCGGCGCTCAATCTTGCGAACCTCGCCACTCGAGCCCTCGAGGCGGGCATCGAGTTCACTTGGGAACCCGAGGTCGAGGCGCTGTGCAGTCAGGCGAACACGGAGGACAACTTTGGTGCCCGTCCCACTCTCCGGGCCATCGACAGCCTCGTGGCGGAGCCGCTGGGTAAACTTCTGCTCAAGGGCGGTTCCGCTGGAAAAGCCGTGCATGCGGGCGTCAAAATGGGCGTTGTTGTGTTCGAGGAGATCGCGGGGCGGCAAGTGCAGGGTGCTCAAGTTGAGCAAGTTTGAGAAAGTAGAAAGAAATCTACTTTTCATAGCCAATATTCGCACTGACATGCGATATATGCAGGTAAAAACTATACTTAGCTAGATGGCACGGTAGATGCAAAAACGTTCTGTGACCCGACTTACTTCCCCGGGCCACGGAGACAAGCACATG